>JAWOFA010000084.1:0-11424 GCA_046482505.1 Desulfuromonadaceae bacterium
CCCCGCTGATGGGGATGGATGGCGGTATCCTGAGTGAAGACCTGGGGCAGAGCTATGGTGCGACCCTGTACTCATACGCTCCAGAGCGCGCTAAACCTCTAGGAGCTTATAGTAAAGACGATTATACTTCAGGGATTACTGAAGGTACCGATGCTTATGATGAAGCTGTTGCTCGTTACAATTCTGATTTGGCTTCTGGTCTTTATGGAGGTATTGGCAATAAGGGCTCCGGAGACAACCCCGGTCAGTTCGTCATTGCATTGGGTGCCAAAGGTGACCTGTCACGCTGGGTCAACAAACTAAGCTACAAAACCCAGATGTTCATGATCTGGTACGATGAGACGGATAATCTGAGCAACAAGAACACCGAAGAAAAGGTAGATGACTACGCCGGCACTACCTTCGACCTGCAGCTTAAATATGCTGTAGATGAAAACTTCAGCCTCGGATACATTTTCGGCGTTTTTGTCCCCGGCGATGGCATCGAAGATCAGTATGGCGATGACACAGCCATGACCAACTGCATATCCATGGTGTGGAGCTACTAATACCCTCCCAACCATTGAATTATCGAAATGTCACACTGGCCTTCGTTACTGAATCAAGTATCGGAGGTCAGTGTGTTTAAGCCCGTGAAAGCCGCACCCCGAATCAGCCTCTGGTATTGTATCGAAATCTGAGTTAAGTTGTCAGGTATAGATGCGCTGTTTTACGAACCTGAAACTACTTTGAGGATTTTACCCCTATGCCAACCGAGGAAGAGAAAAAGATGGATACGGCCCGCTTTGACATAGCGGGGATGAATTGCGCCAACTGCGCCGCCACGATTGAAAAACAGGTGCGCGCCCTTGACGGGGTCACAGAGGTGGCGGTCAACTTTGCGCGCAACAGCGGACAGGTGAGCTACGATCCCACCCTGATCCAGGTGGAGGATATCTACGCCGCAGTAAAGGATGCCGGATATCGTGCATGGCCGCAGGAGCAGCGCACCCAGGCGCGTGAGATGGCGGCGCAGCAGACTCGGCGCGAACGTATGTATCTCCTCATAGCCACCGCTGGCGCGGTGCCTATAATGCTGCTGATGTTTTTCCCCGTGTTCGGCAGCGCGACCCGCTGGGTCATTGCGGCCCTTGCCACGGCAGTGCAGTTTAGCGCCGGGCTGGGTTTTTACACCAGCGCCTGGACCTCTTTACGCAACCGGGCCGCCAATATGGATGTGCTGGTCTCCCTGGGGATCAGCGCCGCCTACGGCTATTCGGTTCTCGCCCTTTTTGGCGTCCTGGGGCCGGATGCCACCATGTTTTTTGAAACCAGCGCCATGCTCATCATGTTCATCCGTTTTGGCAAATGGCTTGAAACCCGCGCCAAAGGACGAGCGGGGGCAGCGCTGGAGCACCTTCTACACCTGCAGCCGGAACGCGCCGTCCTCTACGAAGACGGAACTGAGCGCGAGGTGGATGTGGCACAGGTCAAGCCCGGGGATATCCTCCTGGTGCGCGCCGGAGAAAAGATCCCCGTGGATGGCAGTGTGGTTGAAGGGGAGGCCGCGGTAGATGAGTCGATGCTCAGCGGCGAGTCGGTACCGGTAACCAAGGCGACAGGCGATGATGTCAACGGCGCGACGATCAACCGCTCCGGGCGCCTGCTTCTGCGTGCTACACGTGTGGGTGAAGAAACCGCCCTCGCTCAGATTGTGCGCATGGTGGAGGACGCCCAGGGGGACAAGGCTCCGATTCAGCGTATAGCCGACCGGGTGTCCAACTACTTTGTTCCCGCAGTACTTATCGTTGCGCTAATCACCTTCGTGGTGTGGCTGCTGGTGCTGCAGAGCACCTTTCTGTTTGCGTTCCAGATGTCGATCGCGGTTGTGGTGATCGCATGTCCTTGTGCATTGGGGCTTGCCACTCCCACGGCTATCATGGTGGGGAGTTCGGTGGGTCTCGAACGCGGGCTGCTGTTCAAAAAAGCGGCGGTGCTGGAGCAGATCTCCCGTCTCGAAGTGCTCCTGCTGGATAAGACCGGCACCCTCACCAGCGGTAATTTCCAGATTCGCGATATTCATACTCCGGGGGATGCCGACCGCGCCGAGGTGTTGCGCCTCTCCGCCGCCCTGGAGCAGGGGAGCAATCACCCCCTCGCCCGCAGTATTGTGACCCACGCACAAGAGGAGGGGCTCGAATGGGATCCCCTCACCAATATAGAGGAGATCGGCGGACAGGGCGTCCGCGCCGAGATTGACGGTGTAGAATATCTGTGCGGGCAGCAGAGCCTGCTGGAGCGTAACGGGGTGGATGTCGCCCCGGTGCAGGAACAGGCCACGCAGCTCGCCTCTGCAGGTAACTCCCTGGTGTTTCTCGCGCGTGCACAGCAGGTGCTGGGTATCATCGCTCTGGGGGATGAACTCAAGCCTGATGCCGCTGCGGTAATTCGGGATCTGCGCCACCTGGGGCTGAGCTGTGTGCTCCTGAGTGGAGATCGACGTGCGGCGGCGGAAGCGGTGGCGCGCGAGATCGGTGTCGATGAAGTTGAAGCGGAAGTAGTCCCGGAGGAGAAGCTTGAGGTGGTGCGCAGGTATCAGAAAAATGCGCGCCTCGTAGGAATGGTAGGTGACGGGATCAATGACGCCCCCGCTCTGGCGCAGGCTGATATCGGCATCGCCATCGGGAGCGGCACCGATGTTGCCAAGGAGACCGGAGATCTGATTCTGGTAAAGGATGATCTGCGTGATATTGAGCGCGGCATTCGCCTCGGGCGCCTCACCCTGCGCAAAATCAAGCAGAATCTTTTCTGGGCCTTTTTCTACAACACCATGGGGATCCCCGTGGCCGCCGGGGTGCTGTACCCCGCATTCGGCATCTACCTGCGTCCGGAATACGCCGGGCTCGCCATGGCGTTCTCCAGTGTTTCAGTGGTGCTCAACAGTATGTTGCTGCGCCGTTCTTTTCGCGCATGAAACGGCCGCTCTGGCGCTGCCAGAGCATAAGAGGATAAAGGGATGAATTTAAAGCGGTGTATATTTACTCTGTGTGTGGCGTTCGGTGTAACACTCTGTTCCGCGGCGCTTGCGGCCACCTGGCCTCAGATCGAAAGCCGTCTCGCCACCTGGGATGGAGCCAAAGAGGTACAGTTGCCCGCGGGGATCGATCCTCTGGAGGATCCGCATTTTGCTCCGGTAGTTGAAATGCTGCTGAGCGAAGGCTATGCGGTGCACACGGCTGAGCAGAAGAATGCAACGGACGGTTTGATCCTCAAGCAGCACGAGGGGGATAGTGGTACCCGGCTGATACTCAGCCGCGCACGCGATGGAGCCCTCCTGGCATTGGAGCCGCTGGAGAGCCCATCATCAAACGAAACTGACAGAGCTCAGAGTGCCGAAGCCAGAGTCCTCTCGACCGCCACTGTTTCCCGCGCTCCGGCAGAGACCTTGCGAATCGAATCCACTCCCCGGGCGAAGACCATGAAAGTGGGTTCTGCAGCCCCTCCCGTGGCCGGTGGCGAGGTGTTGGTGGATATGCCCGGCACTCCCCGCAGTATCGCAACCTGGGCTGCGCCGAAAGCAGATGCGCGCGAGTTTCATCTCTTTGCCCTGTATGATGCCAGGTTGGTCCATTTCTGTTACCGCTCCGGCAATCTGGAGCAGATAGCAGAATTTACTCCGCCAACGCGTGTGTCGCGCGCCCTGCGCCTCGAGTGTAGCGATCTCGATGGGGATGGAGTTCCGGAGCTCGCTCCGGTGTGGGTCGAAGATGTCTACAGCGTTGATGAGGGTACCGAGTCGCACCTGCACTCCTGGGTTGTGGAGGTCGATTCAGACGGAAGTCTTGCGGCCCGCAGTGCCGATCTTGAAGGTTATCTGGCACTGGTGGAAGAACAGTTGTATCTGCAGGAACGTGGTGAATACAGTGCATTTACCTCTGAGGTGTATGAGGTGGAGTATGGCGGTGAAACATATCGGCGTAGCGCTACCCCGGTAGCAGAAGCGCAGCAGTGGGTTTTAAACCATGCGCGCTGGCCTGACAACAAGCGAGTCCTGATCTGGAATGATGATCAACGCCTGGTACTGGCGGCACGCGCGAGTGGGAGTAAAGAGGATGGTTTATACTCTACGGGCACTCTTCTATCCGATTTTGGAACCTACGTCGGCGCACGTATCTACATCCCGCTGGAAGAGCCGGAATACCGCAGTGGTTTTTCTGCGCATGATAAGGTGATGGCGCGCAAAGTAGATGTGCCGCGGCGTCTGCACCCCCATGGCGATGCGCTGTATACCCTGGCGCGGGGACGTGAGGCGGGGATGCCTCTGGTAGGTAAACCTTCCGGGGGGGATAAACTGGTGCAGATCAATGCCGTAAACACAGGGTTGCAGGCACACTTTCCCTTCGCTCCGGTGGATGCGTTTATCCTCGATTTCGATCTTATCGAGACGCCGGATGGAGACCTGGGCGCGATACTCCTGCTGAATGAGAAAGAGGACGGTACCGGGAAGGCCTACCTGCAGGTGCAGTGAAGCCTGGAAAGCGAATCAGGCTAAAGGTCAGCTGTTCTCTTCCTTGATGTCAAATTTTTTCATGCGGTAGCGCAGGGTGTCGCGGCTCATCCCCAGGGTCTTCGCAGCCCGGGTCTGGTTGTAGTCGTGCTGCTGCAACGCCATCACAATAAGTTCCTGCTCTACACCGTTTATAGTTATCCCCTCCGGGGGGATTTGCAGACAGATGCTGTTAGGTCCGTTGGAGGTTATAACTCCCGACCCTGTAGAGGAAGTATATTTCTGCCGCGGTGCCTTTATGTCTTCTGGGAGCTGCTCCGTGTCAATCTCAGGCCCGGAGCCCAGCATCATGGCGCGCTCAAGGGTGTTGCGCAATTCACGCACATTGCCCGGCCAGGTGTAATCTTTAAGCACCTGCATCGCTGCATGGGTGATGCCGCTGAAATCTTTGGCGTATTCCCGATTCAGGCGTCTGATGAAATAGTCAATCAGGGTTGGCAGGCACCCAC
Organism: Desulfuromonadaceae bacterium; assembly: GCA_046482505.1. Taxonomy (GTDB): domain Bacteria; phylum Desulfobacterota; class Desulfuromonadia; order Desulfuromonadales; family Desulfuromonadaceae; genus JAIVHC01. Next base: position 4,996 of record JAWOFA010000084.1, read on the forward strand.
GACGCTCCCGCAGCGGAGGCAGGCGGATGGTCAGAACATTGAGACGATAGTACAGGTCGCTGCGAAACTCATTCCGCTCTACCAGGGCGGGGAGGTCGCAGTTGGTTGCCGCCACAATGCGCACATCCACTTTGAGGTTTTCGCGCCCGCCAACACGCCGGAACGAGCGATTTTCAATTACTTTGAGAATCTTTGCCTGCATTGCCAGGGGCATATCGCCTATCTCATCCAGAAAAACCGTCCCCCCTCGGGCACTTTCAAAAATGCCCATCTCCTTGGTGCTCGCATCCGTAAATGCCCCTTTTTCATGTCCGAAAAGTTCATTCTCCAGCAGATTCTCCGGAATGGCGGCACAGTTCACCTCGATAAAAGGCTGGTCACCGCGCTCACTGTAGTCGTGGATCGCCTTTGCAATCAATTCTTTGCCGGTTCCGCTCTCTCCGAGGATCAGTACTGTTTTGCAGTCGCTTTCGCCACAGATCTTAATCAGCTTGAATACCTCAACCATCTGTTCCGAACTGCCGATCAGCTGATCCCCCTCATCTTCATCGTTGGAACGTTTAACGGGCTCGGAATCAGCCTGCCTTTTGTCCTTAAGGCGTTCAAACACGTTCTGTACGGTTGTTTCTACGTGGGTATGATACCTATGAATTTATCCAGACGCGTGATCCTGCCTACATTGAATCCAATCTACCCTTTACCACCTTTCGCAACAATAACCTCAATCTCATCCACTATATGAACAACGACGGAGAGAAGGTGTGGCACGGTTTCTACAACCTGGAAACGGGTAAACCCTTTGAGAACGATGAGTTCTGGTCTCGCTCTCAATGGGATCTGGAAGAGGAGCCGTTCCTGCAGATAGAAGGGGTAGAGGATTCGGCTACCGGGTTGATAAAGCTCAAGCAGGGGGTAATGCTATTAGCCGCGCGCCCGATACTGCGTAGTTCAGCTGTTGGCGAGATGCGTGGACGCATAATAATGGGGCGCCTGCTTAAAGGCGAAGTCTCCACATATATCAGCCAGCATATGCGTAACAAGGTGGAATTCATCCCCTGGACCGGGCTGAGGCAAGCCGCAATGATGAGGAACTTGCTGTGCTGCGACGTGGCGAAGTGTCCTGTGCTCCTGCCGAGGAAAATGATGCATACCTGTGTGGATGTATCGCCCTGTTTGATCTGTGGGATAAGCCTGTAGCCATCGCACGATTGCGTATGGAGCGAACCCTGATGCAGCAGGGGGAGAAGGCTCTGTTGCGCAATGTGCAGGGTAATCTAATCGCTGGCACCATTGTTCTGTTGTTTATGCTCACGGTTATGCACCTTTCTGTGGTCAAGCCTTTACGCTGCCTTACAAAAAGTGTGCAGAGTGTACGGCATAAGCCCGAGTGGGAAGAGCTGCCGCAGGATTTAAAGGGTACGGATGAAATCGGCGTTCTGGCGCAGGAGTTTGATAGCATGCTCGGTCGCATCAATTCGCAGATAGAGTTCAAAGACGGGATCGCCGCGAAGCTGGAGCGCAGCAGGGCGCGTATCCGCTTATTGCTCGATACTACTCCGGATATGATCCTGACTACCACCATTGACGGCACAATTGAAACCTGCAACAACGCCATTGAGTCGCTTCTGGGTTATGACAGCTCCAAGTTGCCGGGAGAGAAAATCTATACGTTAATGGCAGATCCGTTCCGGGAGCGCATGAAACAGCATATGGCAGCGGGAGATGCTGTTGGCTGCCATTGCTTTACCGCCGGCTGCGAAGCTAAAGCCCTTAAGCTTAATGGTGAAGAGCTGGCGGTACATGTGCGCGGATGCCCTATGGATAAAACAGTTAAGCCTATGCTGCTGTGGACCATGCGCGATATATCCGAGCTCCAGGAGATGCACGAAAAGGTGGCACATCATGAACGTCTTGCAGCTATCGGTCAGATGGCGGCATCGGTGGCACATGATATCCGCAACCCCCTTACTGGTATCAGCGGCGGTGTGCAATTACTTTTGAAGCAGAATCAGATAACTTCATCCCAGATGGTGGTGTTGGATGAAATGCTCTCTCTGACAGATCGGATAGAGCATACCGTGACTCAGATGCTCGCATTTTCCAAGCGCTGGGAACCCGCGATCCGCAAGATAAATCTGGTTCAGTTTCTCGAGAAGATCGGGGAGGAACTCAGTGAACATCCGGGTTTTGAAGATATCGAGTTTGTCTCCAGCGGGGAGAAGCGTCTTTTTGTTATGGCTGATCCGGAATTGATGCGTCAGGTGTTCAATAATTTATACCAGAACGCCCAGGAAGCTATGGATAACGGGGGGATAATTGGCACCATAGTTACACGCGAAGGGGATATGGCGAAGGTACTGGTAAAAGACAGGGGCGCGGGGATGCAGGAAGAGGTTGCTGGCCGTGTTCTGGAGCCTTTTTACAGCACAAAAAGTGAAGGAACGGGACTGGGGCTGGCTATCTGCCAGAAGATTGTGGAATCGCATGAGGGTAAAATCAGCTTTACCAGTCAGCCCGGTGAAGGTACTACCGTCACCGTAACTCTGCCAATGGGTAATCAGGAGTTACGCCAGCTAACCAACGGAGAGCAGGCGCCGAAGGATGTCTAAGGGGCTGAGAGGGTGCCCTGGTTCAATGCTGCAGGGTCGCGAACGATGGAATGGACCGTTTCAGCAATAAAAAACGCCTGCCCCCGCTTGATGATAAAAGAGGGAGACAGGCGTTTTTTATTGTCTGTATTGTGTTTGTGCTAGCGCTTCAGGAGTTTGCGAGCCTGGTCGACTACGTTGGCACTGGTGAAGCCGAAGTGCTGCATCAGCTCTCCACCCGGGGCGCTCGCACCGAAGCCCTCCATCGCTACGACAGTGCCGTCAATGCCGGTATAGCGGTCCCACCCCAGGGGTGATCCGGCCTCGATGGCGAGGCGCTTGCGACACGAGCGCGGCAGAACCTCCTCGCGATATGCCTCATCCTGAGCCTCAAACAGCTCCCACGATGGGAACGAGACCACACGCGTGCCAACCCCCTCCTGCTCGAGGGTCTCCTGTGCTGCAAGGATGTGCTGCACTTCGGAACCACTCGCCATAAGGATCAGCTCCAATTCGCCCTGCTCTCTGGCGAGAACGTAGGCACCACGCTCGAGCATCTCTGCTTTGGCGTATCTGTTGCGGTCGAGGGTGGGGAGTCCCTGACGTGTGAGAACAAGGGCGGTGGGGCCGGTACGTTTCAGGAGAGCGGATTTCCACGCCTGTGCGGTTTCGTTGGCATCGCACGGGCGGATAACCGTGAGGTTGGGGACACTGCGCAGCCCGCACAGCTGTTCTACCGGCTGATGCGTGGGGCCATCCTCTCCGACACCGATGGAATCGTGGGTGAATATATACACCGGCGCGAGCCCCATGAGAGCGGCCATGCGCATCGGGGGACGCATATAGTCGGAAAAAATCATGAATGTGGCGCCAAAGGGTAATAGCCCGCGGGTGTGACACAGGCCGTTGAGGATCGAGCCCATGGCGTGCTCGCGGATGCCGAAGTGGATGTTGCGTCCCGCGTGGGCGGGGCGGAATTCGTCAGCACCGTTGAGGTGGGAGTTGTTGGACGGGGCGAGATCCGCCGAGCCGCCGAGGAGGCGGGGCAGCCCCTGTGCGAGTGCGTTGAGCGCTTTGCCGCTTGCGGCGCGGGTGGCCATGCTCTCCCCTTCTGTAAACGCGGGGAGCAGGGTGTCAAGCTCGGCGCCTTCGAGGGGCTTGTCCGCGAGCCAGTCCTGCAGGGCGGGGTTGCTCTTTGCTCTGGTGGCGCACGCCTGTTCCCACTCCTGTTCCTGTTGCGCCCCTCTGGCCTTAACCTCAGCCATATGGGTGTATACGGCATCGGGAACGCAGAATGTAGCTTCGGGGTCGTAGCCCAGCGCCTGTTTGGTGAGTTTCAGCTCCTCGGCACCCAGGGGGGCACCGTGGGCGGCGGCAGTGCCCTGTTTGTTGGGGGAACCCTGCCCGATGTTGGTGCGCGCAATAATCATGGAGGGGCGCGGGTCGAGCTTGGCGCGCTCGATGGCGGCATCCACCTCGGTGAGATTCTCGCCGGTAACGCGTTCCACGTGCCAGCCGTAGGCGAGATAACGCGTCGCCACCTCTTCACTGAACGCCAGGGAGGTATCCCCCTCGATGGAGATCTTGTTGTCGAGATAGATGTATATCAGGTTGCCCAGCTGCAGGTGCCCGGCGAGGGAAGCGGCTTCGGAGGAAACCCCCTCCATGATGTCACCATCAGAGCACAGGGCGTATATATTGTAATTGAACAGCTCCGTATCCACCTTGTCCGCGAGGAACTTTGCTCCCATCCCCATGCCGGTACCCACGGCGATCCCCTGTCCGAGGGGGCCGGTAGTGGTTTCGACGCCGGGTGTATGGGCAAACTCAGGATGCCCCGCAGTTTTGCTCCCGAACTGGCGGAACTGCTTGAGATCATCCAGGCTTACATCGTAGCCACACAGGTGCAGGGTGCTGTACAAAAGCATGGAGCCATGCCCGCACGAGAGGATAAAGCGGTCGCGCCCGGGCCACTCGGGATTGGCGGGGTTGTGCCGCATGTGGCGGGTGTAGAGCAGGTATGCCAGCGGTGCACCCTCCATGGGTGTGCCCGGATGGCCTGATTTAGCCTTCTCTACCGCATCGGCAGAGAGGAGGCGGATGGTGTCAATGGTCTGCGCTGCGTTGTGATGATCTATCTCTGGTGCGTGCATGTAGTTGGGCTCCTTGGCTGGCTATATCTATAGCCGGTTTGGTCAAGATTGATGCTTTCGCAGAAAGTAAAAAATCAGATGGCTAAGCAAAAAGCGCCAAAGGCAAGGCGCGAAACTGTCTTTGTAGAGACGTTGCATGCAACGTCTCATATGTACGTCGAAGCGGCGAGACAATTTCAGCAACGCCGCAGTTGGTGAGTTTTTGTGACGCCATCAGGATTCGGAATTCAGGTAGACGCTGATGCTTTTCGCAATGGTCTTGAAAACGTGGGTCAGCTCTTTTTCATCCTGCTCCAGCAGGGTGATGCGAAAGCCCTGCTCCGCAGTGGAAAACGAGCTTAAGGGTACGGTACATATCCCGGTGGAGGCGAGCAGGTAGTACACGAAGCGCTTGTCCGGCGATGTGGCCGGATCCGACACCAGATCTTCAATCATGGCGCGTACCTCGGTGTTCTCTATGGGGAGGGTACCATCGACTTTTAGAAGATCGCGCTTGAACGCAACACTCATGTAGAAAGCGCCGTTGGCACGGTTGACCTTGATGCCGGGAACATCCTTGAGGATATTGTAGGCGATGTTGGAGTACTTCTCATATCTTGCCGTGCGCTCCTGCAGATAAACCGGATATTGTTCGTGGCTCAGAATCTTGGGGATCGCCTTTTGCGGCAGGGTTGTGGAGCACACCTCCACCATCTTGGAGTTGACGATGGATTGGATGTACTGGTCAAACATCGGATCTTTGTCCCGATTGTAGATTTCAATCCAGCCGCAGCGCGAACCGGGCCAGGGTAAATCCTTGCTGATCCCCTTCATGGAGATGGCGGGGATGTCTCCGATCAGGTCGGAGATGGGACGCGTGGATTCACCATTGTAGATGATGTTGTGGTAGATCTCGTCGCAGATCACGAACAGGTCGTATTTGCGCGCCAGTTCGAGCATCTCCACCAGAATCCTTTCGGGATACACTGCCCCGGTGGGATTGTCGGGATTTATGATGAGAAGACCGCAGATCGCCGGGTTGTACTTGATCGAAAGGCGCAGATCATCGAGATCCGGGTACCAGTAGTTGTCCGGATCGAGACGGTACGAAACCGGTGCCTGCCCGGCGTGTGCCGCTTCGCCGGAGGAGTGCGTAGAGTAAGTGGGTGAGGGGCCGATGACGCGCGCCTCGCGCTTCAGAAAGCCGTACACCTTCTGGATTGCATCCCCGAGTCCGTTGAAAAACATTATGTCGTCCGCGGTAATCTGGGCTTTGCCGCGCTGGTTGTTTCTCTCGGCGAGGAATTCACGTGTTTCAAGCACCCCCTTGGTGGCACAGTAACCGTAGGAGCAGTCCTGCATGGCGAGGTCGGCAACAATCTCCTTCATCCAGTCGGGGATTTTTTCCCCCTTTGCGATGGGGTCACCGATGTTTTCCATGTTGGTCTTGATGCCGAGTTGGGCGAGTTTTTCCGCAATCTCAACAATAGCGCGGATTTCGTATGTGAGTTTTCCGGCACCAATGTGAACAATATTGTTACGCATTTTGATGTCCTCTGTGCTTCAATCTCTGCGCCGCGGCAATGTTCAAATACGTGAGAGTTGAAGTTTATTGTTTTTAGTAGTGCATTCTCGAAATAGGGCGGTTGACCAGTAGTGTTTCAGAGGTAAATTTATAAGCTTCCGTGCGTACCATGTGAAGGGGGGAA
>JAWOFA010000162.1:0-4741 GCA_046482505.1 Desulfuromonadaceae bacterium
CCTGCAGCCGCGCACTGGTACCCAGGGTTATACATTGCCCGGCACGTACGAGCGCATCATCTCTGCAGGGCTCATCATCAGTGCAGATACGCCCCTTTTTTAGCAATTGCCGCAGATACCCACGCCCCGCTGCAGGAATACGTTGCTGCAGAAATTGCAGCAATGACTGCCCTGCTTCATTTTGTTCTACTCTAAAGGTATGCATGCGTGAGAATTCTCCATCAAGATGTAAGTTTATGTCTGCTGCGACCACCTATTTGAACAAACGCAACAACAACGATATCACCAGACTGATAATAAGCATGGTGGTTATGGGGAAATATATCTTCATCCCCGGCTTGTCTATCACAATATCACCGGGGAGATGACCGAGGGGAATTTTCCCCACCCACGGCCAGGCCAGCCCCAGAACTACCAGAGCAATCCCGCTGAAGATCAGAACTTTCTGCATTATTCCTCCTGTTTAACATACCTGTACCTGACACCCGGTATACAAACGTCCTTGAATCTGCTAATACAGCGCAGCGCGCCAACGCCTCTTGATGTGACCCATGAGAGATCCAAGAGAATTTGTAAATGTTCAGTATAATTCTCAGTGAGTTGGCTGTGCCCATTTAAAGGGCATTTGTCGCCACGGATGGGTTTATGAGTCCCTTGAAATGGGGATTGCCAACTCTTCAGCTGAATAGTTACGAAAAGTTTTCCTTTTCGCCCCGGAAAGATTTTGCAAATGCGTCCTTTACACCGCGACACCCAACTCAACTGGATGGAATTCAAGATCCTGATGCGCCTGAGTCTTCCGCTGATTCTGGCACAGCTGGCGCAGTCGAGTATGGGATTTGTGGATACCCTGATGGCTGGCAGGGTTGGTGCTGTTGATCTTGCCGCCGTCGCTGTAGGTTCGAGCATCTGGTTCCCGGTATTTATCCTCCTGTTGGGGATCCTCAACGCCCTGACACCGAGCGTTTCCCATGCATACGGGCAAAAAGACAACGCCTCCATCCGCGCCCTTATCCCCCAGGGGCTCTATCTGGGGATAGCCCTCGGCCTGGGTGCAGCACTTGTGTTGCGCAGCTGTACACCACTACTGGTAATACTTAAGGTTGAACCCAATATTATACCACTCATAATGACCTACCTGAAGGCCGTTTCATGGGGATTCCCCGCCATCGGGGTATGTTTTGCTCTGCGCTACTGCATTGAAGGGCTTTCCATCACGCGCCCGAGTATGCTTGTCAGTTTCATAGGGCTGTGGGTAAATATTGTAGTCAACTATGTGCTGGTGTTCGGCAAACTGGGTTTTCCCGCTCTGGGAGGCCTTGGCTGCGGCATAGCCACTGCTGCGACCATGTGGGTGATGATGGGAGGGATGTTGTTGGTTTTCTGGCGCGGGCGCCTGTTTCGCTATCTCCAACTGCTGTCATTCCGTGCCCGCCCCAACGGAGAGATTCTCACCTATCTGCTCCGCCTCGGGATCCCCATCGGGGTGGGGATGTTCATCGAATGCAGCATCTTCGGCGTTATCGCGCTGCTTATCTCCCGCTTTGGGGCTCAGACGGTCGCCGCACACCAGATTGCTATCAGCTTCACCGGGATGGTATTCATGATCCCCTTAAGTATCGCCACCGCGATTTCGGTGCGGGTGAGTTACAACAACGGGCGCAACCACCCAAGCCATACCAAACGCTCCGTGCGAGTCGGCCTTGCCACCACTACGGGGATCGCCATCCTCAGTTGCACCCTCATAGCTGCAGGAGCCAGACCCCTTACCACCATGTACACGCCCGACGCCGAGCTGGCGGGTGCGGCCGCGGTTTTATTGCTCCTGGCGGCGCTGTTTCAGATCCCTGATGCGCTGCAGGTCAGCTGTGCCGGGGCATTACGCGGCTTCAAGGACACCCGCACCCCGATGTTACTCCAAGTCATCTCCTACTGGGGGATCGGTCTGCCCTGCGGATGTTTTTTAGGGTTACATCTCGAGATGGCTGCAAGCGGTTTCTGGATCGGCCTGATCTGCGGCCTGAGTGCTGCTGCCCTTTTACTCGGAATACGTCTGAAGAAGATCGTGCGGCGGGAAACAGCAACCATCACCACATAGCCGGACATGTAGTTCCTCGTGGCAATAAGGGGGAAATTTATGTTATTTCCTTGTCACCACCGCCCATTTTGTGATTAATTTCGTTTTTTTGTTCACAGCCCTTCACAGCACCAGAAGGAGGCCCTTCATGAGTACTAAAAAAAACTACACGAACAAGCGTCAGCGTAAAGTTAAATTGCGCGGTTTCAACAATCTGACCAAGACCCTGTCATTCAATATATATGATATCTGTTACGCCAAGGCTCCGGCAAACCGTAAGGAGTATCTTGAGTATATCGACGAAGAGTACAACGCCGAGCGCCTGGTAAAGATTCTGCAGGAGGTCTCTGAGATTATCGGCGCTAACATCCTGAATATTTCAAGCCAGAACTATGAGCCCATGGGTGCCAGTGTTACCGTTCTGATTGCAGAAGAACCGGTTGACACCAAACCGGACCAGGTGCTGGCGCATCTGGATAAGAGTCATCTGTGCATACACACCTACCCGGAAACCGACTCGAAACTTGGCATCTCCACCTTCAGGGTTGATGTAGACGTCTCAACCTGTGGGCGCATCAGCCCGCTGAAAGCGCTCAACCACCTGATAAAATCGTTTGAGTCGGACATTGTCCTGATGGACTACAAGGTGCGCGGCTTTACCCGCGATGTGAAAGGGAAAAAGCACTACATCGATCACCGCATCCAATCCATCCAGCAGTACATCAATAAATACACCCTGGATCAGTATGAATGTGTGGATATCAACATCTATCAGGAGAATCTCTTTCATACCAAAATGCTCCTGAAAGAGCTGGATCTGGAAAACTACCTGTTCGGCACCGCAATGCAGGACTTCTCTGACAAAGAGAAAGCCCGCGTAAAGGAGTTACTGCGGCGCGAGATGACGGAGATTTTTTACTCCAAGAATATTTTCTGATCTCTGCAGGAAAACTTTGCTACAACAAAAAAGGTGCCCCTCTGGTAGGGCACCTTTTTTGTTGTAGCTTCAGGATCTTTGGCGGGGGTGGGTTTTATACCCGTCCTGCACTTCCGAGTACGGTTTCGTTCTTGTGCTTGATCAGCTTTACCAACTCCGAGCGTGCGGCCCCCAGATATTTGCGCGGGTCAAATTCTTCCGGATTATTGGCTAGAAACTCACGCACTTTAGCGGTAACCGCGAGACGGCCGTCGGAATCGATATTGATTTTACATACAGCACTCTTTGCCGCTTTGCGCAACTGCTCTTCCGGCACCCCCACGGCACCATCCAGGCTGCCGCCATACTCGTTAATAAGATCAACATATTCCTGAATGACGCTCGAAGCGCCGTGGAGAACAATGGGGAACCCCGGAATACGCTTCTCAACTTCCTCAAGGATGTCAAAGCGCAGCGGAGGGACTTCCTCACCCTCTTTGAGTTTGAACTTGTACGCTCCGTGGCTGGTACCAATGGAGATCGCCAGAGAATCGACACCGGTCTTGGCAACAAAGTCCTCCACCTCTTCGGGCTGGGTATAGGTGGATTTTTCCGCCACCACTTCATCTTCAATCCCCGCCAGAACACCGAGTTCACCTTCAACGCTCACATCAAACTGATGCGCATACTCCACCACCTGGCGTGTAAGGGCTATATTCTCCGCATAAGTGAGATGGGAACCGTCAATCATAACCGAGGAAAAGCCCGAATCTATACACGACTTGCACAGTTCAAACGAATCGCCATGGTCGAGATGGAGTGATATGGGAAGATCCACCCCTAGCTCCCGGGTCATTTCAACTGCTCCCATCGCCATGTGGCGCAACATAGTGGCATTGGCGTATTGGCGCGCCCCCTTGCTCACCTGAATAATAACCGGTGAATTACCTTCAGCACATGCGGTTACAATCGCCTGCAACTGCTCCATGTTGTTGAAATTGTACGCCGGGATGGCGTAACCGCCATCAAAGGCGCGCGCGAACATCTCTTTGGTGTTTACCAGGCCAAGCTTGCTGTAATGGATAGGTTCTGCCATAGTTAAAACTACCTCCGGTAATGGATAATCGAGTTATCAGTTCGTGAATGCAACTGGTACATTAGAATCGTTATGCAACAAAACAAAACCAGCTAACAGGAGTTTAATGGATAGATGCAAGATGTGCAACCACTCCCACGATGAATGTATCCAACTCAGTATACGGATTGATAAAACGCCATTGGATTAACACCGGAAATATTTGTCCCGCACCCGCGACGGGGTGGATTTACTTTAAAAGACATTTACGCAGTTGGAGGAAAAATATGCGCATACTTATTTCAGGAGCCTCCGGTCTGGTCGGAACCGCTTTATGTACATATCTGCAATCCTGCGGGCATACAACGGTGCCCCTATCGCGCAAAAGGGATGAACATCATCCCTGGTGGGATATCAGCAAGGGAGAACTCAGCTGGGGGGCTGAACCTGATTTTGATGTGGTTATCCACCTGGCGGGGGAGAATATCGCCTCCGGACGCTGGAACGCGCGTAAAAAAGAGCGCATCCGCATGAGTCGCGTAAGCGGTACTACCCTGCTGGCCCAGAGTCTGGCGGAGAAGGAACACAAACCCCAGTTGTTTATCAGCGGATCTGCTGTCGGATTTTACGGCGACAGAGGAGATGATGAACTAACGGAACAGAGTAAAGCCGG
>JAWOFA010000046.1:0-4516 GCA_046482505.1 Desulfuromonadaceae bacterium
CACTGTACTGAACTTAGCACCTACACCATCCGAAAACACTGAGCAACACACATCCGCTGCGTTGAAATCTGCATTTAGCCTGCTTGATCTATGCAGCGACGAGTGCAGTTACATTGCCACACGCATGCACTGGAGCGCCGGGGATGAATTCACCTACCGCAACCTCGGTCTGTTTGCCACCTGGCTACGCAACAGCTCTGTACCAGACGGATACGCCGCTGCTGCTGTGCCACACCTCAAGTTAAGTCGCAAGGCGCACACATGGCTTCAGTGGTTTCTCACCTGTCCTGAAGATATCCTTGCGCACCTGAATCACTTGGACTGGCAGCGTTATCCGCGGCGCGCCCTGCAACACCTGTCCCATGCGGGAGCGCCCCTGCCTCACGGACTTGCCGCCCTGGTGTTTTTCTGTCGTCAAAAATCAGATATCCTCGCCCTCGCCGAACTGTGGCACATTGCAGGCATATGCCTTGACAAAGGGCGTCTAAAACCTCTGATCCCCGCAGCGCAGATTCAACAGCACCACCCCTGGATACAGGGCAGAGAGCTCGGCTCCTGCCTGGAGAAACTAAACACCACAGAGCGGCATGGAGACATCCACAGCATCTCAGAAGCGTGGCAATGGCTGGAAGAATACGCACACGAGCTGGGTATTGACCCCGAAAAGCCTGAAAGGGATGAATAATGAAATATATAGGAGCACACGTTAGTGCCGCCGGCGGGGTATTCAACGCCCCCGTAAATGCCGCAGATATCGGCGCCAACGCCTTCGCCCTCTTCACCAAAAACCAGAAACGCTGGTACGCCAAAGATCTGAGCGAAAGCGAGATCCGCAAATTCAAGGATCAGTGTGCCGACCTGGAGTTCAAGCCGGAGCAGATCCTACCCCACGACAGCTACCTCATCAACCTCGGGCACCCGGAAGCGGAAAAACTAGAGCGCTCGCGCACTGCGTTTATCGATGAGATGCAGCGCTGTGAACAACTCGGGCTGAAATACCTCAATTTTCACCCAGGCAGCCATCTGAAACAGCTCAATGAAGCAGAATGCCTGAGCCGCGTCGCAGAATCGATCAATCTCACCCTGGATAAAACCCCACACGTAATCGCCGTCGCAGAAAACACCGCTGGCCAGGGCACCAACCTTGGCTACAGCTTCGAACATCTCGCCGAAATAATCGCCCAGGTTGAGGACAAAGAACGAATCGGGGTATGCATAGACACCTGCCACGCCTTCGCTGCCGGTTACGACCTCAGCACAACCACAGATTGTGCACAGACCTTCGCAGAATTCGAGAGTATAGTGGGTTTCAGTTACCTCAAGGGGATGCACCTCAACGACTGCAAAAAGGAGTGCGGCAGCCGCGTAGACCGCCACGCTCCCTTAGGAGAAGGCACCATCGGGTGGGAGTGTTTCAAATACATCATGCATGATGAACGCTTCGACAATATTCCTCTCATCCTCGAAACCCCGGAACAGGAGCGCTGGCCCGAAGAGATCAAAACCCTGCGTTCATTTATTAATTGAATTGCGGATGCTCAATCATTGGTTGCACAGTAGGCGATTTTTTGCGCCGCCATCTCCCGTTGACATCCTCCCCTCCCTAAAGGAAGGGGATTCCTACGGCGCTCAGGCACAGCATTGAGCTGCCACTGAGTCGCTTCGGAGGGTTCCTGCTGCTGGCGGCATTGTTGCACCACTCACTTCACAGGCGAGCCGGGCATGTCCTGCCCTTTTGATGTTGATCGCCGCAACCAGGTCGGCATTTCCTGCGTGTCCGCATCGGACGCAACAGAAAACAGCTTGCGACTTACGGTTGTCGGCGCAAACGTGACCGCATTGCGGACATGTGCGACTGGTGTTGCGGGGTGGCACGGCAATGACAGTGCCTCCGTTCCACCACTGTTTGTATCCCAGTTGGCGACGGAATTCGTACCACCCCTGGTCGAGAATCGATCGGTTGAATCCGGATTTTTGCCGGATGTTCCGACCGGGGTTCTCCACGGTGCCTTTCGCTGATGCGGACATGTTCTTCACGGCCAGATCCTCCAGTACAACGACTGCGTGGTTTTTGCTGATTGCGGTACTGGCTTTGTGAAGATAGTCGTTTCGCACATCGGCGATCCGGGCGTGGATCTTTGCAATTTTGCTTTTTTGCTTTTTCCAGTTGTTCGAGCGTTTAACTTTGCGTGAAAGCGACTGCTGGGCTTTGCGCAGCGCTCGTTGGTGTTTCTGAAAGCTGCCCAGCGCAGAAAGCACTGTGCCATCGGACAGGGTTGCGAACCGGGCTACTCCCATGTCGATTCCAACCATTGAGCTCGACGAATGGACCGGGTCTTCCGCCTCCCGTTCCGTCTGGATACTGACGAACCACTTTCCAGCTCGCTGTGAGACGGTGACGTTTTTTACTTCGCCCAATACATCCCGGCTGTTGCGATAGCGCAGCCAGCCGAGCTTGGGCAGGAAGATGCGGCTGTTGTCCTGGTCGAGCTTGATCTGTTTCGGGTCGGGATAGCGAAATCTGTCGCACTGGCCTTTCTTCTTGAAGCGCGGGAAGTCTGCCCTCTTAGCGAAAAAGTTGGCGTAAGCCCGCTCCAGATCTTTGAGTGATTGTTGGAGCGGATGAACCGGTGCATCCGCTAGCCAAGCGATGTCCGGGCTATTGCGCCACTCGGTAAGCTGCTTGCATAGCCCAGCATAGCCGATCTTCTTCTCTCCCTGCTCATAAAGCGACTTCTGCAACGCCAGCGCCTTGTTCCAGACGAACCGGCACGACCCCACGAAGCGGCGCATGAGGCGCTGCTGTTCGCCGTTGGGCTTAAGTTCGTACTTATAGGCTTGAAGTCGTTTCATGTCTCGATGCTCTCACAGCTTCACAGAAAAGCAATAGTGTAAAATCTCAGGCCGGCTGCGCCGCCCGCGCTATCCTTCCCCGCCGTGAACGACGGGGCTTGCCGCGCAAAAGGTCAAGTTAGATAAGCTCAAAGACCATGATGCTATATGATCGCTTGCCTAATGGGGCCGAGGAAAACACTTACTATACGTATTCAGACTTTTTATAACTTTTAAGTATTATTATCACTGCGTTGGCTGTGCTCATTTAATGGGCACTTATCGCGCCCGATGGGTTTATCCGCCCCTTGAAATGGGCATTGTAAACTCTCCAACCGTATAGTTACGACTCGTTTTTAACCTGCTTTTTATAATCGGGATAGTGCTTATCCATACAGATAGGGCAAATCCCGTGGCTAAAATCAGCTTCATTGTTTTTGACTAGATAGTGCTCGACAGGCCTCCACTGATCCTCTTTATCTCTGATAGCTTTACAGTACGCACAGATTGGTACAATCCCCCTGAGAACCTGCAACTCCACGAGATAGTCCGTAAGCTGTCTATTTTTATCCCCCAGGGTCTGATTCATGTGAATCAATTCCAGGTTTTTCTCAAGGATATCTCTGAACTTCAGCATAAGTTTTTCGAAAGGTGAAGAGTATTCATTGCGTTTGGTATCAAGAATACAAATGGTGCCAAAAGGTTTTCCGTCTGGATGGCAAACAGGAAAGCCCAAATAGGAGATCATGTTCAGTTTTACGTCAGGATTATCCTTCCATGTTTCATCAGCCAATGCATCAGGGACAAGAAGTTTATTTTTTGATTTAATAACCGTCTCGCAATACAACCCTGAGTCTTCGAAATATTCTTTATCCCCCGGAGAGTAAGGATTGCCTTCGTTTTGGCTGGATACTAACACCTCAATATCTGGTCCGGATAATTTCATGATCAGTGCCGCTGGGACATCACATACCTGTGCCAGAATGTCAGTAATCTCCTGCCAGTCATTTATAAAGTTCTGAGCAATGTCCATAATAATATCTTATTCTCTCTCTTGTGCTAGGTGGAATGCCCCTTACTCGAAATGTGACCCCATTTATCATAAATCCACTTTTCAGACAACCATCCTCTAATATATTCAAAATATACACCAAGATATTAAATATACATGACTGTATAGAGGGTGTATGGAAAACTTTCATTGCGAAAAAATACGCTTAAACAGGAGCTTACGCATACATTTCTACACATGCCTACCTTGTATTGAGCTTAAACACTGTATACCCCAATTATACATTAAGCTGAGTCCGGATACTTTGTCCCACAGAAGATCATCGAACAACTCTCTATAAATATAAAAAACTTCTGATTTTCCCCTACGATTACAGGACTTTATGTAGATAAATGTTTCTACCAACCTTCTCCATCCAAATTTTGGCACACAAGTAGCATTATCAGAAGGGCAAGAACGCAACACAACTTCAAAAAGCCTTAAACGGCTAGGCAGCATAAAACAGGAGGACATCATGAAAAAGACTATCACCACTACCATCGCTACCCTACTCGCAGCCTCTCCGGCATACGCAGCTACTTCTGCAGCTTCTCACTCCGGCATCCTTGTCTGGGCGTTTCTGGGACTCTGCGGCCTCATCGTGGCTACCCAGCTGGTTCCTTCCATCCTGCT
>JAWOFA010000015.1:0-5428 GCA_046482505.1 Desulfuromonadaceae bacterium
GGTTCGAAGATGTGAGCTAAACTGTTGATTTTACCTGTGAGATGGAGACTGTGTGTGGCAGAGATTGTTATCGATTCGCTGTATAAAAAGTACAAACCCGGGCTATTTAAAAAACCGGTCCAGGCTGTAAATGGGCTGAGTTTGAAGGTTCCGGCAGGGACGGTGTACGGCTTGGTTGGTCCCAATGGGGCAGGGAAAAGCACCACCATCCGCATGTTGCTCAATCTTATCCGCCCCGACCGCGGCGAGGTAAGCATAGATGCGCAACCGGTCGGTGATGGAGGTTTTCTCCACCAGGTAGGGTATCTACCGGAAAATCCCTATCTTTACGATCACCTTAGTCTGCGTGAGTTGCTCCGTTTTGCGGGGCAGGCGTGCGGCATGTCAGCACAGCAGATAGGCGCGCGCATAGAGTCCCTGACCGGGCAGACCGGGATATCCTATGCCCTGAAGCGTCGTCTGCGCACTTTTTCCAAGGGGATGCGCCAACGCGCGGGGCTATGTTTTGCCCTGTTGCATGATCCGCAGCTGGTGATTCTTGACGAGCCCATGAGCGGCCTGGATCCGCTGGGGCGCAAGATGGTATGTGAATTGATTCTGGATCTGAAACACCAGGGCAAGACGGTGTTTTTCTGTTCGCATATTCTAAGCGATACCGAGCGCCTCTGTGACCGGATTGCGATTCTGCATCAGGGGCGTCTGGTGCGGGAATTTGAAGCGGATGACCTGCGTGCATTTCGCGATAAGGAGCGCAGTATCGAAGATGAGTTTGTTGCCGCAGTGGGAGGTGAAAGCTGATGCTGAAACGGGTATGGGCATTGGCCCTGGTGACGTGTAAGGAGGGGATTCGCGATCGCTCCCTGTTCGGGATACTGCTCTTTGCCCTCTTTGTGTTGGGGCTGAATGTAGCGGTGGCCGGATTCTTCATGCGTGATCTGGGCAAGGTTACGGTGGATATGAATCTGGCGGCACTCTCGTTTGCGGGGCTGTTGCTGGTGTTCTTCATCGGCATCAATCTGATGGCGAAAGATATCGACAAAAAGACCATCCACCTGGTGTTGTCGAAGCCCTTTTCGCGCGGGGAATACATCTACGGCAAGTATCTGGGACTGGTGTTACTGGTTGTGTGTACGCTGGCATTGTTGCTCGTGTTTTCCACGGCCACGGTAGCAGGGATCCATGCCATGTATCCGACATATTTCGGTGGCTTCACCTGGGGGGTGTATTTCTGGGCCGTGGCATTTATTGCTCTGCAACTCGCGCTCCTGTGCGCCATCGTGGTTTTTTTCAGTGCCATAACCACCTCATCCTTTATTACCCTGATTTTCTCGGTGGCGAGCTACCTGGTGGGTGTAAGTATTGAAGAGGTATTGTTCTACCTTAAATCCCAGGCGGCTGCGGGTGAGGTAGTGGCGTCGGAGACCCTGCGTACCGTTCTGGAGGTGGTGGCATGGCTGGTCCCGAACTTTGCCGCGTTTGACCTGAAGACCGAAGCGGCACACGGACTCGTGCTCGAACCCATGCGTCTGCTCACCAGTGCCGGGTATGGTCTGGGGTATACCCTCATTTTGCTCTGGCTTGCCACTTTGATCTTCCGGCGGCGGGAGTTTAACTGATGCGTTGGCGCCGGGTTGGAATAAATGCGCTGATGCTGTTGGTGCTGTTGCCTTTATACCTCCTCCTCCACAGCGCGAGTTGGGAGCAGCGCGCGGAGGTGCGCCGCAGCGCCCCTCCTGGATATACCATGCCGGCGGCATTCAGTCGTGTGCTTGCGTTCGGTTATCAGGGGCTTTTGAGTGACTACGAATTTCTGCGCGCCATCACCTTCTACGGTGATCGCTCGGTAAAGCAGGAGCGCATGAGTGCAGAGGATTGGGACTTTTTCGCCTACAGCCTCGATGTGGTGACTGACCTCGACCCCTATTTTCTCGATCCATATGTCCTGGGGGAAGGGCTTTTAACCTGGGATGCGCAGCGCTTCGAAGAGGCCAATGCTCTGCTCACCAAAGGGATGGAATACCGCGACTGGGACTGGCAACTTCCGTACTATGTGGGGTTCAATCACTTTTATTTTCTCAAGGACTACACCAGCGGGAGTGAATATCTGATGCAGGCGGCGGAGATGCCGGGGAGTCCGGCGTTTCTCAAAACCCTGGCTGCGCGTCTGGCGTACTACGGGGGTAAATCCCAGACGGCATTGTTGTTTCTGCAGCAGATGCTGGCTCAGAGCAATAGCGATGCTTTGAAACAGCGCATGCAGAAACGTCTCCTTGCGCTGGAGCGGGCGGTGCAGATTGAAGAGGCACTGGAGCGCTACCGCAGTGAGTTTGGTTCCGATCCCGAAGCGCTGCAGGAGTTGGTGGAGAATGGCTATCTGCAGGAACTTCCTCCCGATCCTTACGGTGGTAAGTGGGGGATTTTGCGCAATGGGCGCGTCTACAGCACAAGTAAGTTTGTAAACCCCAAACCTGATCAGCGTGAAAATACCCCTTAACTTTTACAGGTGAATTAATGTTCATACCCGTTGTTTTATGCGGCGGTTCCGGCACGCGCTTGTGGCCGATATCGCGTCAGTCGTACCCCAAGCAGTTTTTATCTCTGACCTCGGAACACACTATGTTGCAGGAGACCCTGATGCGCCTTGAAGGGCTGAATGCGGCGGCTCCAAGTGTAATCTGTAATGAACAGCACCGTTTTTTAGTGGCAGAGCAGGTGCGTAGCCTGGGGCTTGAGGAAGCGAGTATTATTCTTGAGCCGGAAGGGCGCAACACTGCACCGGCAGTGGCTTTGGCGGCCCTGCAGTGTCTGGAGCGGATGCGCCATATCGAACGCAAGCGCACGGATGATGATGCGACGCTGGACGACGATCCGCTGATGCTGGTGTTGCCCGCGGATCACCATATCGCAGATACTTCAGCATTCCAGGCTGCGATTATGCAGGCACTGCCTGTTGCCAGAGGGGGACGGCTTGTGACATTCGGCATCACGCCTCATCGTCCTGAGAGTGGCTATGGCTATATCGAGCAGGGTGATGCTCTCCCCGGTGGAGAGGGAGATGGAGGTGAGGTCTTCTATATCAGGGGGTTTACCGAAAAGCCTGCTCAAGAGGTGGCACAGCGTCTTGTGGAACAGGGTTCCCATTTGTGGAATGCAGGGATATTTATGTTCCGTGCCGGGGTTTTTCTCGCGGAATTGCGTCACCTCGCGCCCGAAATTCTCTCATGGTGTGAGCAGGCCATGGCTGGAGCAGAGCGCGATCTCGATTTTATCCGCCCCAATGCAGTGCTGTTTGGTACTAATCCATCGATCTCTATTGATCATGCAATCATGGAGCATACCACACGCGGGGCTGTGGTACCGCTGGATGCCGGTTGGAGCGATATCGGCTCCTGGGCGGCACTGGAAGAGCTGAGCTTCGCGGATGAGGCTGGCAATGTGATCAGCGGAGATGTGATCAACGTTGATACCCGCAACTCGATGCTCCACTCTGAAGGGCGCCTGATTGCAGCGGTGGGTCTGGAGAATGTGATTGTGGTTGAAACAGCGGATGCAGTCCTGGTAGCGCAACGGGATCAGGTGCAAAAAGTGCGTGAAATTGTAGCTGAACTTGAAGAGCGGGGGCGCAGCGAGGCGAGAGTACATCGCCGCGTATACCGCCCGTGGGGATACTATGATTGCATGGACCGGGGAGAGCGCTATCAGGTGAAGCGCATCACTCTGAAACCGGGCACGAGCATCTCCCTGCAGCAGCATCATCACCGCGCCGAGCACTGGGTGGTAGTATCCGGGACTGCAAAGGTAACCTGCGGGGAGAAGGTGAGCATGATCACGGAAAATCAATCCACCTATATCCCGGTGGGGGAGATTCATCGCCTGGAGAATCCCGGTCTGATACCGTTGGAACTTATAGAGGTGCAGTCCGGGAGCTATCTGGGTGAAGATGATATCGTGCGCCTGCAGGATTATTACAACCGGAAAGCATAAGCTTCACCGGACCATATCGCGCTTGACGCAGGAAGTGGTCTTCAGGTATAAATCCGGTATGTAAGTGTAAATCAAACCATGTTTTATAAAAAGGAGGAGACATGCACCTGGTTGATCAGATTAAAAGTAAAGCACGCACAAACAGGCAGACCGTTGTTCTGCCCGAAAGCTACGATGACCGCATGATTGAAGCGGCCGAAAAGATTGTAGCCGACGGCCTTGCCGATATTGTCCTGCTGGGTAAGGGGGACGTACTTAAAGCCAAAGCCTCTGAATTGGGGGTTAGTCTGGATGGGGTGACCCTGCTGAATCCGGCAGAGGCCCCAAATCTTGATGCATACGTGGATGAATTGGTGAAACTGCGCGAAAAGAAGGGTCTTACCCCGGACGAGGCGCGCAAAATGCTTACCGCGGATGACAATATGTTTTTCGCCTCGATGATGGTGCGCAAAGGTGATGCCGGTGGAGCGGTTGCCGGAGCATTTAATACCACTGGCGATGTATTGCGTGCGGCTTTTCAGGTGATAGGCACTGCCCCGGGGATGAAGACGGTTTCGTCAGTGTTCCTGATGGTAACCAATAACCCCGATTTTGGTGAGAATGGTATTTTGCTCTTTGCCGACTGTGCGGTTAACCCTAACCCGGGGGCACAGGCGCTGGCGGAGATCGCCGTTGCCACGGCGGGGAGTTGTAGAAGTTTTCTCGGGGTAGAGCCCAAGGTGGGTATGCTTTCGTTCTCCACCAAGGGGAGCGCGAAACACTCGGATGCGGATAAGGTGCTCGAGGCTCTGAGTATTGCGCAGAAGCTCGACCCAGAACTGCAGATTGATGGCGAACTGCAGGCCGATGCGGCACTGCTGCCCAAGGTGGGCGCCAAGAAGGCCCCGGAGTCCAAGGTAGCAGGGCAGGCCAACACCCTGATCTTCCCCGATCTGGATGCGGGCAATATCGCATACAAACTGGTGGAACGTGTTGCCGGTGCCGAAGCTGTGGGGCCCATCATCCAGGGGCTCGCCAAACCGGTAAACGACCTGTCTCGCGGTTGCAGCGTTGACGATATTGTCAATGTCGCCGCAATTACTGCGGTACAGGCACAAGGGTAAATCCAGCACCAAGCACATAGAACTAAAAAGGCCCGATGCTCATTGATTGAACATCGGGCCTTTTTCTATAGTGCAGCTTTGCGTTCTACGGTTTGTAGTCAGGACTGGTAAATGTATACGCGAATTCGAGGTGATTGGTGTAGGTATCGTCCAGGATGGCTACAACATCCTCCACAAACACCAACTCCTCGTTGGTAGGGATCACAAATACCTTAACCGCAGAGTCCGGGGTGGTTATTTCGCTCTCTCCGTGCTTGCTGAAGGTCTTGAGGTTTTTCTCACGGTCGAGCTCAATCCCCATGAACTCAAGCCCTTCAAGAGCCATCTCCCTGATGATGCCG
>JAWOFA010000082.1:0-17817 GCA_046482505.1 Desulfuromonadaceae bacterium
GTATACCGGGTGTCAGGTACAGGTATGTTAAACAGGAGGAATAATGCAGAAATTTCTGATCTTCAGCGGGATTGCTCTGGTAGTTCTGGGGCTGGCCTGGCCGTGGGTGGGGAAAATCCCCCTCGGTCATCTTCCCGGTGATATTGTGATAGACAAACCGGGTATGAAGATATATTTCCCCATAACCACCATGATTATTGTCAGTCTGGTGATATCGTTTTTGTTGCGTTTGTTCAAGTAGGCTGTTGCAACAGATCTAAACTTACATTTTTACGGAGAATTCACACGCATGCATACCTTTACAGTCGAACAGCACGAAGCGGGGCAGCCACTCCTGCAATTTCTGCAGCAGCGTATTCCTGCCGCGGGGCGCGGGTATCTGCGCCAGTTGCTTAAAAAGGGGCGTATCTGCATAGATGATGAGCCTTGCAGAGATGATGCGTCGTTGCATGCAGGGCAATGTATAACTATCGGCTCAAGTGCTCGTCTGCAGGAGTTGCTGGCACAACTACGGGTTGCCGATACCGATCTTACCATACTCTACGAGAGCGCGGAGATTCTGGTGGTGGAGAAGCCTGCAGGCGTTGCGGTTCACAGCAGTTGCGGGCATGAAGATGATAATCTCACTTCCCGTGTACAAAGCTATCTTAAAGGGAAGCGCTATAAGGTTGCGCCTATCCATCGGTTGGATGTGGGAACTTCGGGTCCGGTGTTGTTCGGCAAGGGGAAAAAGGCGTGTGCCGCGCTGGGGACGTTGTTTATGCGTCACGAGGTGGAGAAGACATATGTCGCTCTGGTGAGCGGGAATCTGCATGGGAGTGGAGCCCTTACCCGCCCGTTGAACACGAAGGGCAAGGTGAAAAGTTGCTACACCCTTTTTTCCACCCTGAAAAGTACCGCAGACCTGAGCCTGGTGGAGTTGGCCCTGGTAACCGGGCGTCAACACCAGGTCAGGCGTCAACTTGCCCTTGAAGGGCATCCGGTTGTAGGGGATAAGCGCTATGGCGGGGTGGAAGTGCAGGGCCTGACGCATCCGTTTCTGCACTGCAGCAGTATTGCCTTTGTCGATCCATTTTCGGGCGCGCCACTTAAAATCACAAGTGAGCTGCCGCGTCCCTTGCAGGATGTGATTTCTGCGCTATTTTGAATGTTCCGGTATGTCGTTACCGCTTACGCAAACAACGCATTATTCATAGGCCACACAGAAAGGGGCTTGTTATGGAAAACTGGAATGTCTTTACCCGAACTTCGCGCATTGCCTATTTTTCCATGGAGATCGGGCTGGCTCAGGATATCCCCACGTACAGTGGGGGGTTGGGGGTTCTGGCCGGAGATACGATTAAAAGTGCTGCCGACCTCAATATCCCACTCGTAGCTGTAACCCTGGCTAGTCGCAAGGGATATTTCGCCCAGAGTCTCGATGAAGAGGGAGCACAGCATGAAGCTCCGGTGGAGTGGGATATATCTGCGCGCATGAAGCAGCTGCCGGCACGGGTTACGGTGCCGATTGAGGGGCGGGCGGTCACCGTGGCGGCGTGGCTGTACCGCAACCAGAGTCCGGCCGGTGGTGAGGTGCCGGTGTTGTTTCTGGATACCGCTCTTGAAGAGAACACCGAAGAGGATCAGACCATTACCGACAGGCTCTACGGCGGTGATGAACGCTACCGCCTCAAGCAAGAGGTTGTCCTCGGGATTGGGGGAGTGCGCATTCTTCAGGCCCTTGGATTCAGGATATTCCAATACCACATGAATGAAGGGCATGCCGCTCTCCTGACTATCGAACTTCTCAACCAGACGCGTAATGTGCATGCCGGAAGCTGGATGAATACCCTGGATGTGGACCGAAAAGCGGTAGGGAAGCGCTGTGTGTTTACCACCCATACTCCGGTTCCTGCGGGGCACGATCGCTTCGACTACACCTTGGTTCAGGATGTGATTGGGGATGAAATTGTTCCTCTGGAACAACTGCGCCAACTCGGCGGGGATGCAGAGCTCAATATGACCACACTGGCGCTGCAACTTAGCCGTTTTGTCAACGGAGTGGCAAAAAAGCACGGTGAGGTTTCACGCGAGATGTTCCCCGGGTATGAAATTCATGCCATCACCAACGGTATCCATCCTCTTACCTGGGCATCTGCATATATGGTAGCGATGTTTAATCAATATATCTCCGGCTGGGCCCTGCAGCCTGAACTGCTGGTGCGGGTGGATAATATTCCGGACGAAGAGGTGTGGGAAGCACATCAGGGCGCCAAAGCATATCTGGCCCAGTATATTAAAGAGGTAACAGGGCAGCAGTTATTTCTGGATGTGTTCACTATCGGTTTTGCGCGCCGCGTGGCGGCATATAAACGCAACGATTTGATTTTTTACGACCTCGAGCGCCTGCTTGCCCTTGGTAGAGGGAGACTGCAACTGGTGTTTGCGGGCAAAGCCCACCCCCACGACAACGACGGCAAGTCTCTTATCCAGAATATTTACACTGCGGCTGAGCGCCTGCACGGGGAGATTACCGTCATATATCTGCCTAACTACTCTATCGATGTCGCCAAACATCTGATCCCGGGGGTGGATGTATGGCTCAATACTCCTACCCGCCCGTTGGAGGCCTCAGGCACCAGTGGTATGAAGGCCGCACTGAATGGAGTGCCTAACTTCAGCGTACTCGATGGTTGGTGGATTGAAGGGCATATCGAGAATATTACGGGTTGGTCCATAGGGGAGGAAACAAGTCCCGATACCAGCCCCGAGGAGTCCAATGCCGCGGATGCGGAGGATATGTACAAAAAGCTGGAGGAGAAAATCCTCCCCCTCTACTATGAAGATCGAGCCGGGTGGGTTCGGGTTATGAAAAACGCCATCGGTAAAAACGCATACTACTTTAACACGCATGTAATGATGCGCCGCTATGTTACCGAGGCGTATCTGCAGCGCTAATTACGAAGGGCGGTATATTATGAAATATCACAACCTCGACCAGAATCCGGCTTATCACACATTGCTCCATACGCCATCTGATGCAGATCTGAATACACTCCTCGATCTGCGCCGTGTCGAGGAGTATTCCTGTGCCATGGGGGAGGAGATGCACTTCAACTATGCTGCCACCCCTGTGACTCCACACCTCCTGAAGGTGTTGCAGCAATTGGCGCGCGAGGCCCAGGTGTTGGAGCAGTACCAGGCCGTGCTCGATGGAGTGGTGATGAATGGAAGTGAACAGCGTATGGTGCTCCACCATCTCACCCGCGGTCAGTGCGGCGCCGCGGTAAAGCATGAAGGGGAGAACCTGCGTGAATTCTACTGTGGTGAGCAGGAACGCTACGCTAACTTTGCACGCGAGATTCACGCCGGGAAGATTCGTTCCAGCGCCGGACATGATTTTACCCATCTGTGTCAGATCGGGATCGGCGGTTCTGATCTGGGCCCCAGAGCGCTGTACCTCGCGCTGGAGCAGGAGGCGCGCCGCGACAACGAACTCAAGATGGGTGCAGAGTTTATCTCCAATGTTGATCCCGATGATGCGGCAGCGGTTCTGGCGCGCCTCGATCTCTCGCGCACCCTGTTCATCCTGGTGTCGAAGTCCGGTACCACGCAGGAAACCCTCACTAATGCCGCTCTGGTGCGTAGCGCCCTGAAAGATGCCGACCTTGACCCTGCGGCGCACATGGTAGCGGTAACGGGGCAGGGGAGTCCGCTGGCACAGGATGAGCACATGCTGGAGCGCTTTTATATCGACGACTTTGTCGGGGGGCGCTTTTCCTCCACCAGTGCAGTGGGAGGGGTATTGCTCTCCCTTGCCTTCGGGCCAGAGGTCTTTGTCGAACTCCTTGAGGGGGCGCATCAGCAGGATCGTTTGGCTCTTGAAGAAGATATTCAGGCCAATCCCGCCCTCCTCGATGCCCTTATCGGATTATACATGCGCAACTGTCTGGGATTCAACGCCACTGCAATTTTGCCCTACAGCCAGGCGCTAAGCCGCTTCCCCGCGCATCTGCAGCAGGTGGATATGGAGTCGAACGGCAAGCGGGTCAATCGCTATGCTGAGGAGGTACACTACCCTACCGGCCCCATTATTTTCGGAGAACCGGGCACCAACGGGCAGCATTCATTCTACCAGCTCCTTCATCAGGGTACAGATGTGATTCCGCTGCAGTTCATCGGTTTCAGTGCGCCCCAGACCAACGCCGATAAAAGTATTGACGGAGTGACCAGCCAGTCCAAGCTCAATGCCAATCTCGCAGCGCAGATTGTTGCCTTCGCGCGGGGGAAACAGGATCCCGACCTCAATAGCGCATTTCCGGGGGGGCGCCCTGCAACCCTTATACACGCTCCGCGCCTCACTCCTGCACGCCTCGGTGCGCTGCTGGCGCACTATGAAAATAAGGTGATGTTCCAGGGCTTTTTATGGAACCTCAACTCCTTTGACCAACCCGGGGTACAGCTGGGCAAGGCTCTTACCTCACAGGTATTAAACGGCAACAGCGAGGATGGAGCTTTGCAGGCATACGCCGCCAAACTCGGGATTAAGGTATGAAAGCAGGCGGTATATGCGGACCAGCGCCCTTGACAAGGAGCAGAACTTTGTCACGCTTTGGGTGTGAAAATATATTTTCCAGTTTTAACTGACGAATGGTATAGAGGTTATGCTTCTACTTGGCGGAGATATTGGTGGGACCACCTCGCGTTTTCACTTGAAGGACACCGAGGATGAAACCCGTTTCCCGGAGATGCTTTCCTATCCTAGCGGGGATTTCCCCTCTTTTTATGCTCTCCTGCAGCATCTGCTGCGCGAGCATAATATAACACATGTAGATGGAGCGTGTTTCGGTCTCCCCGGCCCCATATCAGACAAGCAGGTGGAGTTAACCAACCTGCCATGGAGTATAAGTGTCGATGAAATTAAACGCCAGGTATCCATAGCCCAGGTTGAGTTAATTAACGACTTCTATGCTGCGGCCCTCGGAGTTGATCTTCTCACCCCGGCTGACTATGTGTGTCTTTTCGAAGGTAAATATGATCCTAAAGGCAACCGCCTCGTTATCGGTGCGGGGACCGGACTAGGAGTGGCACCGGTGTATCAGATCGGCGGATGCTTTTATCCTCAGCCTTCCGAGGGGGGACATATGGATTTCGCCCCTCTGAATCAGGAGCAGGAAACCCTGTTGCGATGGCTTCATACCCACTGGGATCATGTCTCCTACGAAAATATCCTCTCCGGTTCAGGGCTCGAAACCCTGTACCGCTTTTGCGCAGAACAAACACACTTCTCCGTACATAGAGATACCGATGTAGTTACCCGGGTCAGTGCTGCTGAGGTTCACCGCCTTGCCCTTGGCGGCGATGCGGCGGCCAGAGAGGCGGTGCGCTTGTTTGTGAACATCTATGGCGAATTTGTCGGCAATGCGGCCCTGATATGGCCCGCACGCGCCGGGATCTATCTTGCAGGGGGGATCGCCCCTAAAATACTGGACTTGATGACTAGTCAGGAGTTTGTCAGGTTTTTCCTGAATAAGGGCACCATGCGACCGCTGGTGGAAAAGATGCCCGTATACCTTGTAATGGATGATATGATGGGACTTAAAGGCGCCATGTTGATGGCCCAGAGACTTTTTAAGGAGCAGGTATGAAGAATTATCCACGAAGTAAGAAACCAACCCATGACACCCTGGCGCTGGTTCTGGCCGGTGGGCAGGGGAGCCGCCTTCAGGATCTTACCCAGTGGCGCGCTAAACCTGCAGTACCCTTCGGAGCAAAGTACCGTATTATTGACTTTGTTTTGTCCAACTGCGTTAATTCTGATATTCGTCATATAGGGATCCTGGTGCAGTACAAATCCCACTCCCTTATTCGCCACGTTCAGCGTGCGTGGAACTTTATGCGCTATGAGATAGGCGAGTTTATAGAACTTCTGCCCGCCCAGCAGCGTCTCGACAAAGAGTGGTATCAGGGCACAGCCAACTCCCTGTATCAGAATCTGGATATCATCCGGCGCCACAATCCGCGTCATGTTCTGGTTCTGGGTGGGGATCATGTATATGCCATGGATTACCGCGATATGATCGATACCCATGACCGCTCCGGTGCGGATGTCACCGTTGGATGTGTCGAAGTCCCACGTACTGAAGCCACTGGGTTCGGGGTGATGTCGGTGGATGAAGGTATGAAGGTCACCAAGTTTACCGAAAAACCCGCAGATCCGGAAGCGATGCCGGGAAAACCGGACACGGCCCTGGCCTCGATGGGAATATACATTTTCTCGCCCGACTTTCTGTTTGAAAAGCTTATTGAAGACCATGACGATCCCAACTCGTCCAAGGATTTCGGCAAGGATGTTATCCCTTCCATTGTCGGGTGCAGCGATGTCAGAGCATATTCTTTTGTAGAGGAGGATGGCAGCCCCGCTTACTGGCGTGATGTAGGGACGGTGGAGTCATACTGGCGCGCCAATATGGACCTGTGCCATATAACCCCGGAGCTTAATCTGTACAATGCTGATTGGCCCATCTGGACTTACCAGGCGCAGTTGCCTCCGGCCAAATTTGCTTTTGATGACGAAGGACGGAGGGGGGAAGCGATTGATTCGCTGATTTCCGCCGGATGTATCCTCTCGGGTTCAAGAGTAAAACGCTCCATAATCTCCAGTGATACCTTCATCCACAGTTATGCACAGGTAAAAGAAAGTGTGATATTGCCATCTGTGGATATCGGGCGTAACTGCCGTATTCGTAGAGCTATAATAGATGAGTTTTGTATTATTCCTCCTGACACCGTGATCGGAGAAGATCCTGAAGAGGATAAAAAGCGCTTTTACGTGGATGAAAACGGGATTGTTCTGGTAACACCCGATATGCTGGGTCAGCATCTGCACACGGTGCGTTAGACAAACAGGTTGTATCTCTCCGGCTGATCTGGCGTCGATTTTATCCCTCTAACAATGTATGCAGGAAGCTTAATAAGATATGGAAGAGAACATAAATGTTGTTCTGTGCTGGCACATGCACCAGCCACACTATCGCGATGCCCTCGATGGGACTTATCATCTGCCCTGGGTCTATCTTCATGCCATAAAGGACTACTCCGACATGGCGCATCACCTCGAAACGTGCCCTGAGGCCCGGGTGGTGGTCAATTTTGCGCCGGTGTTACTTGAGCAACTCAGTGATTATGGCTCCCAGATGCGTGCATGGCTCAAAGACGGCAGCAAAACATATGATCCACTTCTCAACCTTGTAGCCGGGGCTACTCCGGTTTCGGCGTCCACGGATGAACGCGCTGACATCATTGCCGCATGTCAACGCGCTTTTGCTCCTACAATGATTGAGCCCTATCCGGCTTTTCGCACCCTGACAAATATCGCTGAGGGGCTGTATATCAACGGCGACCTTGACGTAGTGCGGGTAAATTATCTGAGTAGTCAGTTTTTTACCGATCTGCTGGTGTGGTACCACCTTGCGTGGCTGGGGAGCAGCATTAAAAAGAACGATTTCCGCGTTTCCCGCCTCATGGCGCGAAAAAACAATTTTACCCCGGTAGACCAGACCCTGCTCATGGAAGTTCTGGCAGAAACGGTAGAATCCATCATTCCGCGCTACCGTGGTCTGATGGAAGAGGGGCGCATTGAACTCTCCATGACCCCGTACGGGCATCCGATAGTGCCTTTACTCCTTGATTTTTCCAGCATGCATGCAAGTCAGCCTGATGCTCCCTCTCCGCTACACCGGGGGTATCCTGGAGGAGAGGAACGCGTCGACTGGCATATGCAGCACGGCTTT
The DNA here is from genome assembly GCA_046482505.1 of Desulfuromonadaceae bacterium. Taxonomy (GTDB): domain Bacteria; phylum Desulfobacterota; class Desulfuromonadia; order Desulfuromonadales; family Desulfuromonadaceae; genus JAIVHC01. Next base: position 7,773 of record JAWOFA010000082.1, read on the forward strand.
GAGGTGTTCGAGGAACATTTTGGTATTCGTCCTGCCGGGGTGTGGTTGTCCGAAGGCGCCATCAGCCCGGCAGCGATTGAGATGATGGATAGGTGGGATGTGCGCTGGACCGCATCGGGCGAAGGGGTATGGCATAACTCCTGTAATGCTTCAACTGAAGGCAAGAAATATCTTGATCACAAGAATGGCCTCTATGCTCCGATACAACATAACAAGAACGAATGTGCAGTGTTCTTCCGTGATGACGGCCTTTCGGATTTGATCGGGTTCGAGTATAAAACCTGGGATCCTGAGGATGCTGCGGCAGACTTTTGCGGACATTTGCACAATATCCGCGAATACTTTGGTTCAGATGCCCCCAAACGGGTTGTGAGCATCATCCTTGATGGGGAAAACGCATGGGAGTATTATCCCGACAACGGCTACCCTTTTCTGCAGACCCTGTATCAGAAACTCAGTTCCGATCCTCATTTGAATATGACCACCTTCAACGCTCTGCTTGGGGATGAGCAGAAGTGTGAGGAGGTCAATCTGGACACTATAGTGCCCGGCAGCTGGGTGTTCGGTTCTTTTTCCACCTGGATTGGGGAAAAGGATAAAAACGCCGCCTGGGACGTCCTCGTCGAAGCGAAGGAGTGTTTTGATCGCTCCGTGAAAGCGGCAGAGTTGTCAGAACACAAGCTGAATGAAACCAGGGAGCAGCTTGCCGTGTGTGAGGGCTCGGATTGGTTCTGGTGGTTCGGGGATTTGAATTCTGCTGCAAGTGTGCGTGACTTTGATCAGCTGTTTCGCCGCCATCTTATCCGCCTCTATCAGATGCTGGAGAGGGTTCCACCCAAGAGTCTTAAAAGTCCGCTTTCGCACGGAGGTGGAAATGTGGAAAATGCCGGAACTATGCGGCGCAACTGATTAGTTGCAGTCATTATAATGTTATCTGACTTTTTAATCCCCTTGCGCCTGCATCAAATGAGGAATACCTATCAAAAGGGGGACACTATTACAGAAATTGAGGTGTTATATGCGTAAAGCAGGAGTATTGCTCCATCCGACTTCGCTCCCATCCGGGGTGCTGGATAAGCATGCAGAGCGTTTTCTCGACTGGATGGAACAGTGCGGCTTGTCGGTATGGCAGATGCTGCCTCTGGCGCCACCCCATGCCGATCGGTCACCGTACCAGGCGTATTCATCTCACGGGATAGATCCCGCTCTTCTCCCTGCGGATATAAGCTTCACCCCGGCAGATAGTTCGGCATTTGAAGAATTTAAACACAATCATGCCAAATGGTTGGACAGTTATTCCATTTTTGTGGCGCTACGTTCCCACTTCGAGAATCGCCCATGGAATGAATGGCCGGATGAGTTCAAATATCGTGATCAGGAGGCACTTGAGCAGTTTGCCGCTGAACACCATACACGGATAGAGCATTTGCAGCAGGTGCAGTTCCTGTTGTGGCGGCGTTGGGAGCAAATCCACAGTAGTGCCAAACGCCGGGGGATTGAACTGGTGGGGGATATGCCCATTGCCGTTGCGTATGACAGCGCTAATGTGTGGGCCAACCAGCATCTGTTCAAACTCGATGCGGAGCTTAAACCCACAGTCGTAGCCGGAGTTCCACCCGATTATTTCTGTGAAGACGGGCAGCGCTGGGGCAATCCGCATTATAAGTGGGATGTGATGCAGCAAAACAACTTCGCCTGGTGGCGCCGACGTATGGCTACCGCACTCCATTTGTTTGACCGGGTGCGCATCGACCATTTTCGCGGTCTGGTTGCGCTATGGGAGATCCCGGCGGATTCAGAAGATGGGCGCAATGGTGAATGGGTTGAAACGCCGGGACGAGAATTGCTCCAGACACTGCAGGAGGATTTCCCCTCCATGCCGTTTATAGCTGAAGATTTAGGGATTATAACCCCTGAAGTTACAGCTCTGCGCGATGAGTTCGGTCTACCGGGGATGGCCGTACTTCAGTTCGGCTTTGACAACAATACTGATAACCCTCACAGTATTAATAATCAGAGCCCCAATACTGTGGTGTATACTGGGACCCACGACAATGATACCACGCTGGGTTGGTTTCAATCCCTTGACTCATCGATGCAGGATAAGGTGCTGCAGGAAGTGCGTACCGACGTTGGCCCCATGCCCTGGCCTCTCATTGTCGCAGCGCTGGAATCGCAGGCCCGCATGGCTGTAATCCCCATGCAGGACTGGCTCGGACTCGACGCCAAAAGCCGTACCAATGTCCCCGGCACTACTGAGGGGAACTGGAGTTGGCGCTTTAGCTGGGATCAGGTTACCGACAATCTGCATCACAAGATCTCCGCCTTGCTGCAATCCAGCGAGCGAGCTAACAATACAAGCAGTAAATAAAAGGTTTCCCGACATGAAACAACTCGAAGCATATACCTGTAATAGCGACGATCTTGAACTCCTGCGATCAGGGGCGCATCACGACCCATTCGCTTTTCTCGGAATCCATCCTCTCGAGGAGAAACGTTGGATTATCCGTGCGTGGCTCCCTACAGCAGTCTCTGTGCGTGTGGTGTCCGGGCCGGAGCTCGAACCTGTAGGGGAGGGGTTGTTTGCTGCCATTGTGGATGAGGTGAGCAAAGAAAAAATCCCCCTTCACTACACGCTGGAGTGGAGCGAAGAACACGGTGGAACCTATCGGGTTGTTTCACCCTATACGTTTACACCCCAGATCGGGGAGGTTGATCTCCATCTGTTTGGCGAAGGTCGCCACTGGCACATGTACGATGTTCTGGGGGGTAATCCACGCAGCGTGGATGGTGTCGACGGGGTACTGTTCGCGGTCTGGGCCCCTTCAGCGCAGCGGGTCTCCGTAGTGGGAAACTTCAATACATGGAACGGCCTGCGCCATCCCATGCGCTGCCGCGGAAATTCCGGGGTTTGGGAGCTGTTTATCCCCGGTATTAAGGAATCTGAGCGCTACAAGTTCGAGATTCGCAACATGCAGACCGGAGATTCTTTTGTCAAAGCGGATCCCTATGCCCGCTCCATGGAGATGCGCCCACGTACCGCCTCCATAGTGCACGTACGTGAGCATGAGTGGAACGATAATGAGTGGATGGAACAGCGCCGCACTTTTGACTGGCAGCACCTGCCCATCAATATCTACGAGGTGCATCTGGGTTCGTGGCAGCGACGCGACGACGGACGCTTTCTCAACTACCGCGACATTGCCCACCGCCTGGTTGAATATGCCCTGTGGATGGGCTATACCCATCTGAACCTAATGCCGGTGAGCGAACACGCCCTGGATGAATCATGGGGTTATCAGGTCACCGCCTACTATGCCCCCACAAGGCGTTTTGGAAACCCGGACGATTTCCGCTATTTTGTGGATTACTGCCACCAACATGGCCTGGGGGTATTCCTCGACTGGGTACCGGCGCATTTCCCCAAAGATCGTTTTGCGCTTGCGCGTTTTGATGGCACTGCGCTGTATGAACATGAAGATCCGCGCAAGGGTGAGCATCGCGAATGGGGCACCTATGTGTTCAACTTCGGGCGCAACGAGGTGCGCAACTTCCTCATCGCCAACGCCATGTACTGGCTGAGCGAATTCCACATTGACGGATTGCGCGTCGATGCGGTGGCCTCCATGATCTATCTGGATTATTCGCGCGATGAGGGGGAGTGGCTCACCAACGAATACGGCGGCAACGAAAATATCGAAGCCCTTGATTTCCTTCGTACCCTGAATACGGAGATCCATGCGCGCTATCCCGGTGCTGTGCTGATGGCGGAGGAATCCACCTCCTGGCCTATGGTTTCACGCCCGGTGTGGATGGGAGGACTGGGCTTTTCCATGAAGTGGAATATGGGATGGATGAACGACACCCTGAGTTACTTTGGCGAAGATCCCATCCACCGCTCCTACCATCATTCGCGCCTCACCTTCAGTCAACTCTATGCTTATCAGGAGAACTTCGTTCTCCCTCTTTCGCATGATGAGGTAGTGCATCAGAAGCGCTCCCTGCTGGACAAAATGCCCGGGGATCGCTGGCAGAAATTTGCCAATCTGCGTCTGTTGTTCGGGTACCAGATGCTCCATCCCGGCAAAAAGCTTCTCTTTATGGGGGGTGAGTTTGCCCAGTGGCGTGAGTGGAGTGATAAAAACGCCCTCGACTGGTATTTATGCGAAGAACCGGAGCATCGCGGGGTGCAACAGCTGCTGCGCGATCTGAATAAATTCTATGCCGCGAGCTCGGCTCTGTATGCGCACGATTTTGAATCAAAGGGTTTTGAGTGGATAGACTGCAACGACAATCAGCAGTCGGTGCTGAGTTTTGTGCGTAAGGATACGCGTACCACCCCGGCACGCCAACTGGTGTGCGTGTTCAATTTTACCCCGGTGGTGCGTGAAGGGTATCGGGTCGGGATGCCACAGCCTGGGACCTACCGCGAATGTATCAATTCTGATGCCGGGATATATGGTGGCTCCAACACTGGTAACGGCGGCGCTGTTACCACTAATGAACAACCCTGGATGGGGCGCGAATGCAGTGCTGTGGTAACTCTGCCCCCCCTGGGTTTTGTAATTCTGCAACCTGAGGAGCAAGGATAAATGCGGATTCTTTTCGCAACTTCGGAAATATATCCTCTGGCGAAAACCGGAGGTCTGGCTGATGTTGCCGCAGGACTGAGCACCGCCCTGCAACGTCTCAACCATGAAGTGACAGTTATCCTCCCGGCGTATCTGGATGTGATTGAGCAGCTGGATTCGGTCTACGAGGTGGCACATATCGGCGAGAATGTTTGTGGCATTGAACGCCGTGTACGGATACTGCGCGCCGAGAGCGACAGTGGGGTAAACATGCTGCTGGTGGATATCCCGGGGCTATTCGATCGTGCGGGTAATCCGTATCAGGATGAGCAGGGCAACGACTGGTGGGATAACGGCGAGCGGTTCGGACTCTTCAGTCGCGTTGTGGCGCGGGCGGCACTTAATCAGCTCTATCTTGACTGGGTGCCGGATGTGGTGCACTGCAACGATTGGCAGACCGGCTTGGTACCGGCATTTATGCGCCTCTTTGTACCCGATTCCACCCTGAAGCCGCAGAGTGTGTTCACTATTCACAACCTTTCATACTCCGGGAAGTTTCCCTATTCTCTCTTCGCGGGACTCGGTCTCCCTGATGCCTGGTGGAACCCGGACATGCTCGAATTCTACGGTGAGTTTTCCATGCTTAAAGCTGGACTTGTCTGTGCCGAGAATATCACTACGGTTAGTCCTACCTACGCTGCTGAGATATGTACACCCGCCGGAGGTTTCGGGTTTGAGGGAGTTCTGCAGCAGTGTGCCGCACAGGGGAGACTGAGCGGTATTATCAATGGTATAGACACCGAGGTGTGGAACCCGGCGCGTGATCCCTATATCGCGTATCCTTATTCAGTGGAAAAGGGGCGTGTGGCACAGAAAAAGCGCAACAAGCAGCATGTGCTCCAGGAGCTAGCCCCGCAGGGTGTGTCCGTGGATGTGACTGCACCTCTAATGGGTTCCGTAGGGCGCATGGTGGAGCAGAAGGGATCAGACCTGCTCCTGAAGGTGATTGAGCCTATGGTGGAAGAGACCGATGCGAACTTTGTGATCCTTGGCTCCGGGGAGAAAATCTATGAGCATGGGTTTACACAGCTGGCACGCCGCTATCCCGGGCGCGTGTTTGTGCGCATCGGCTACGCCGAGGATCTGGCGCATCAGATTGAAGCGGGGGCGGATATGTTTCTCATGCCCTCGCGCTTTGAACCCTGTGGGCTCAACCAGATGTACAGCCTCACGTATGGAACCCCACCGATAGTCCACGCTACGGGGGGGCTTAAAGATACGGTAGTCGATGCGTCGCCGGAAAGCTTAGCAACAGGGGGTGGCACTGGTTTTGTGATGCAGGAGGCTACCACTGCAGAATTACATCGCTGCTTAGAGCGCGCTGTGGAATTGTATCGCAGGCCCCGGGCCTGGCAAAAATTGCAGAAAAATGCCATGTTACAGGATTTTGGGTGGCAACGCAGTGCTGAAGCGTATTTAGAGATATATCAGAGCCAGATCTAAACGGCAGACAACTGCGTAGCTTGGTATTTGCTGACTGGCAATTGTGCCGCATAGTTACAGAGGCAACAACATTCTCCCAAAATTTATCAGGAGCATATTATATGGGGCCATTTCCCTACGATGATAAAGATGCACAGGCACGCTATAAGGCGTTGCGCTGTGTTGGCAATGACGAACACAGCATCGAAACAAGTTTTCTTCACTATCTCTATAATGCGTTCGGGCGCCACCTGTATTCGCAGAAATACTATCTGTATAAAGCCCTGGCCTATGCAGTGCGCGATCGGCTCATGGCTCGCTGGAAGCATACCTGGCTCTCTCATTATGAAGCCGATACCAGACGCGCCTACTACCTCTCCATGGAGTTTCTCATCGGACGCTCCTTAAGTAACAATCTCTTCAATCTCGGAATTGACCGCAACACCGGCAAAGCCCTGTACGAGGTGGGGGCGGATCTGGAAGAGGTGGAAAGTTTCGAACACGATGCCGGTCTGGGGAACGGCGGCCTGGGGCGTCTGGCGGCTTGCTTCATGGACAGTTGTGCGACCCTGCAGCTGCCGGTGGTAGGGTACGGTTTGCGCTATCGCTACGGCATGTTCCACCAGCGTATTCAAAACGGTTATCAGGTAGAAGAGCCGGATCAGTGGTTGGGATATGGTGAGTATCCGTGGGAAATTAGACGCTCAGATTACACCTGTGTAGTGAAGTTCGGTGGTAGCACCAGAAGCTACCGCGATCCACATGACCACGGCAAACTTACGGTTCACTGGGACCATAACGAAGAGGTGCTCGCCATCCCTTACGATGTGCCGGTGCCGGGGTACAGGAACAATACGGTCAACACTTTGCGCCTGTGGTCTGCAGCATCGGCAGAGGATTTCAACCTCAGCGAGTTCAACACGGTCTCCTACTACGATAATGTAGCGGAGAAAAAAGCGGCCGAGAGCATAACCATGGTGCTCTATCCCAACGATGCAAGTGAGAGTGGCAAGGAATTGCGTCTGCGTCAGCAGTACTTTCTGGTGTCTGCGAGCCTTTCCGATATCGTCAAGCATTGGAAACGTGCACACGGGGATGACTTCAGCGGTTTTGTGGCGAATAATGTGTTTCAGCTCAATGACACTCATCCCAGCCTGGCGGTAGCAGAACTCATGCGCATATTTGTGGATGAAGAGGGTATGGCGTGGGATGATGCCTGGAATATAGTCACCCGCACCATGGCCTATACCAATCACACCCTCCTGCCCGAAGCTCTGGAAACCTGGCCGGTGCAGATGTTTCACAAGCTTCTGCCGCGTTTGTTGGAGATTATCTACGAAATAAACAGCCGCTTTCTCGCTCAGGTTTCCATGAAGTGGCCCCTCGAACCCGAGCGCTACCAGCGCATGTCGCTGATAAGTGATGATCAGCGCGTTCGCATGGCACACCTTGCTCTGGTGGGGAGTTTTTCCGTCAACGGCGTGGCGTCAATCCACTCGGAATTACTTAAAAAGGGGCTTTTTCGGGACTTTTATGAACTGTGGCCGGAGAAGTTCAACAACAAGACCAACGGTGTAACACCCAGACGCTGGCTCGCGGTAGCCAATCCCGGTCTGCGCGAATTACTCAACAAAACCATAGGTACTGACTGGCTGGTGGAACTGACCCGGCTAAAAGAGTTGGAGCAGCATCTGGATGATGCAGATTTTCTGGATTCGTGGGAAAGAGTGCACCGGGAGAATAAACAGCGTCTTGCGGATATGGTCAAGGAGCGCACAGGTGTAGACGTGGATACCGGGATGCTCTTTGATGTACAAGTGAAGCGGATCCACGAATACAAACGCCAGCTCCTCAATGTGCTTCACCTTGTACACCTGTATGCACGCATGAAATTTGATGGTTTCGAACCCGAAATACGGCGCTGTGCCATTATTGCGGGTAAGGCAGCTCCCGGGTATACCATGGCTAAAAAAATCATCAAGCTTATCCACAATGTAGCTGCGGTGGTCAATCGTGATCCCGATATCGGCGATGCGCTGAAAATCGTGTTTATTCCTGATTACAATGTTTCCACCATGGAGGTCATTTGCACTGGTACAGATCTTTCAGAGCAGATATCTACTGCAGGTAAAGAAGCTTCCGGCACCGGCAATATGAAGTTCATGATGAACGGAGCGGTCACCATCGGCACTCTGGATGGTGCCAATGTGGAGATTCTTGATGAGGTGGGGGAGGACAACTTTTTCCTTTTCGGGATGAAGGTAGACGAAGTGCAGGAGCATCGGCACCACTACGATCCGGCCGGAGTGCTGGAGGTGGATAAGGATCTGCGCCGCGTGATGGAGTTGCTCAAATCGGGCCACTTTAACCAGTTTGAAGGGGGGATTTTTGACGATATAATCGCTTCCCTTATGGATCCCGACGATCCGTGGGTAACCCTGGCCGATTTTCGCAGTTACGTCGAAGCGCATGATCGCGCCGAAGCAGCTTTTGCCTCACGCGAACGCTGGCTGCGGATGAGTATCATCAACTGCGCCCGCAGCGGCAGGTTTTCTACCGATCGAACCATGGATGAGTATAACCGCGATATCTGGAAACTCGAACCCATAGAGATAGAACCTATTGAAGATATAAAGAATTAGAGTAACTATTCACCTGCCAGACCAAAGATCGACATTCCCGACCATTCTCCAGGCGTGATCGGTGCTGTGCGTACCGCCTGTTATCGCGGCTGGAAGCCGCTCTTACGGGACCAGGGAAAGGTAGGAGCGGCTTCCAGCCGCGATTGTTCGGATGCTAAAGCACCTCATGGTAAACAGTGGTGAATAGTTACGAATTAGGTTTTTATGGTTGAATTACTGATGCGAGGAAGCAATGTATTGAGGGAGTACAGTACATCGTACTCCCTCAATATTGACAAGAACAGTCAGTTGCAGGGCATTTAATTTAGTAGTCGCAGGGATTGCCCTGAATTTTTTGAATTGGTTGCTCCTCCAGTTGTTCCCCCCACTTTGAAGTTGACCAACAGGGCGCGCAGATGTTGTGCCTGGCTTGAGAGCTCTTCAGCACTTGCTGTATTCTGCTGAGTGACCTGGTAAATCTGACTCAGCCCTTCATTGACCTGTGCAATCCCTCCCGCCTGCTCCTTTGCGGCAGAGCCTATTTCATCAATCAGGGCATCAACTTTGCCAGATAGTGCGCAATTTCATATAAAAGCTCCTTTGGTTACTCATAGTAAAGGTGCATTAGAGAAAACCGGTAAACGTTGAAGCTTCAAAGCAGGGCTTTACTTCTGCAGGTAGAGTACATATTCAGTCAGGGCTTCAATCTGTTCGCGGGTGAAAACAGATGAAAAAGCCGGCATCCCATCTTCCCGTCCATCATGAATAGAGTTGAACACCGCATCGCGATCATTGCCGTAGCGGTAGTTGTCCCCTTGCAGTCCCGGCCCGCTGCGCGCACCCATCCCACTCCCGCGTGCACCATGACATGCCGCACAGCGTTGGGAAAAAAGATCTTTGCCGGTGCGTAACATTTGTTGTTGGGGGGTTAATTCCTTGCTCTGGTCGGTGTTGCATCCTCCCAAAAAGAAGCATGCTGCAATGACTACGCACATGCTCAGGGGAGTAAGGATGTAAAAAGGATTTTTTTTGCGCATCTTGACCTCCGAAATACTTTTGGGTGCTGAAATGAAATATTCGCATCGCTACAACAATAGCATACATGAACATGATATAGATGCGTGTTTTGTGAAATTTCGGAGATGTTATGCTGGAATGAAAAGCGGGCTGCAATTAATGCAGCCCGCTTTCAGAGAGGACTGCTGAGATTATTTCTGTTTGTTTTGTTCGTTGTATTCGCGGCGTTCATCCATAACCTTTACGGCGCAGAATTCGCCACACATGGTGCAGGCACCATGCTCATCCGCCGCTTTGTTTTCGCTACGGCGTGTCCGGGCGCGTTCCGGGTCAAGGGCAAGGGAGTACTGTGTC
>JAWOFA010000122.1:0-13147 GCA_046482505.1 Desulfuromonadaceae bacterium
AAAACCCTGCGAGCCCACCGATAGCAGAGATAAACACCGGCAGAATAAGGTGGTGCCCTATATCAAGGATCTGCTCAAAGGGGGAGAGATATTCATGCCCGAATGACTTGATACCTGAAACCGGCACCAGCCCCAGATATACCCCGAGCCAGTCCATCATCAACAGTGCGAGCCAGAACGAGGGGGCGGCAAATCCGACAAACACCAGCAACGTGGTGGTGCGGTCAAACCAGCTATCGCGCTTTACGGCAGAGATCACCCCTAAGGGGACCGCCGTAAGAATGATCAACCCCATGGAGAGCATATTAATTATCAGGGTGATGGGAAGGCGCTCCATGATCTTATCCCACACCGGGCGCCTATCCTGGGAGAATGAACGCCCGAAATCGAGCTGCACCAGGCGCTTAAGCCACGTGCCATACTGCACCAGAAGTGGTTCGTCCAGGCCGTATTCAGTCCTCAGACGCTCTTCTAGTTCCGCACCCGCCTCGGGGTTCATCTCGGTCTGCAGATCCGTGGGGTCACCAGGTGCAAGGTGGATCACCACAAATGAAATCAGGGTTATCCCCAGCAACAGCGGCACCATCTGCAGCAGCTTTTTAGCTATATATACAAGCATCTACGATCCATTACCTATGGTTAGCGGCATATATGAGGACAAGAGTTGGCAATACCCTTTTCAAGGGACGCATAAACCCATCCGTGGGGCTCATTGTCGCCATCCATGGCGACAAATGCCCTTGAAATGGGCACAGCCAACTCACAGGCATTTATGTCAGGTTATTTATTCTTAGCGTTTATACTTTTGCTGCCCTTCAGGCACATACCATTCGTTGAAGTTGTGCATAATCCCCGCAGGTGCCTCTTCAATACCGTGAAAGCGCCGCGCCACAACCGGGAGTGAATCAGGGACATACAAAAATGTATAGGGTTGCTCCCGCGCCAGAATCTCCTGCAAACGGTGATATATGGGACGGCGCTCTTCAATGGGGAGCACACGCCGCCCCTGTTCCAGGAGCTTATCCACTTCAGGATTACTATACGCGATGAAGTTGAGCTCTCGCGGACCGGTCTTGGTTGAGTGCCAGATATTATAACCATCCGGATCAACGGGGATAGTCCACCCCAGAATAGTGGCATCGAACTTACCCGGATGGATAAATTCCTTCAAAAACGACGCCCACTCAACAACCCGCAGCTTTATCTTTATACCCACCTCCTGCAGGCGGCGCTGGATAATCTCTCCTGCTTTGATGCGCTGATCATTGCCCTGATTGGTCAGGATGGTGAACTCAAACTTGCGTCCATCCTTCTCTCGCACCCCATCTCCATCTACATCCTTCCACCCAACCGCATCCAGTAGGGCGCGCGCCTTTTCCGGCGCATAGGGATAACGCGGCACTTCCGCATTATACGGCCAGCTTCCGGGTTTATACGGCCCGGTAGCCGGCTGCCCCAGCCCGAGCAGTACTCCATCGACAATCTCCTGTTTATCGATGGCATACGCTATCGCCTGGCGTACCCTCTCATCCTGAAACATAGGTTTGCGTAGATTGTACCCCAGATAGGTATACGCAAATGCGGGATAACGGTACTTGTTAAAGCGGCGCTTAAATGCCGGGGTGTCGGTCTGGCGCGCATACTGCAGAGGGGTAAGCCCCATGTAGTCAAGCCCACCGGACTGGAGTTCGAGGAACATAGTAGTGGTATCGGGCACAATGCGATATACAACACGTTTGATATAGGGCGCCCCTTCAAAGTAGTCCTCGTTGCGCTCCAGGACTATCTGCTCGCCCGGATCCCACTTTACAAACTTAAAAGGTCCAGTCCCTACCGGATTGCGCGTAAGTTCTGAGGTGGTGACATCCTTTCCTTCCAGCAGGTGTTTAGGGCAGATCCCCATGGCCCAGCTCACCAGCGCCGGTGCCAGAGGCTCGGCATAGCGCACTTTGAACGTGTATGGATCTGGGGCACTGGCATGCTCCACCTGCTTGTAGCGTTCAGCATAAGCCGTGGGGGTGTCCGGATCGATCATGAGCTCATAGGTAAAGAGCACATCTGCCGAGGTGAATGGCTCCCCGTCATGCCAGGTGACATCATGGCGCAGATGGAAGGTTATCTCGCGCCCGTCTTCGGAGATCTCCCAAGATTTTGCCAGGTCCCCCTCAAAGCGCATATCTTTGTCGTAACGGATCAGGCCATTATACACATGCCCGGTTATCGCAGAAGAGGAAGCGTCGGAAGCAAGTGGAGGTATCAGATTGCTTGCATCACCGATGGTGCCCATGATGATGGTATCGCCATAGGCGACCGCAGCATCCTCACGAGGCTCTGCCGAAATAAACTCATCTTCCCGACAGCCACCCGTGAGGATCAGTAAGATACATATACCCATCAGGCTTGCCATCTGCAGGCCGGGAACACACCAACGCATAATAATTAAAGCTCCTCCAGAGATACGATCTCCACCCCGTCACGCACCTCAATCTCAAAAAGATCCGGTTCAATGGCGGGGTTGAGTTGCACTTCCTCAAGTTCAATATCAAGTTCCAGGTCCTGCAACGGCATCTTCAGCTTCATGTTGCGAGGGAACATCTCCGCCGCACTACCTGTGGGAGTCGCAGCAGTATATGCAATACTGAAGACTTCCTCCCCCATCTCGCGATACACGATGCGCTCCACCTGTGCAGGACCAAAGTGGACGATGTACTCCTGCTGCGCAGAAATGACAAAACGCAGGCTGTTATGCATCTGCTTTTCAACCTGAGCCAGCTGCAGCACACCGGGGGGCAGACGCTGCAACAACAGCGCCACCATATCCGCCGGCATGAGCGGAACATATGCAAAACGCTCCATGCGTGCCCGCGTCGCCATGCCACGATACAAGGTCTTGCGGCTCGGCACATAAGCTTCGAGAGCGGCACCATCCGCAGTGAGCATTACGAGCATCTGCCCCATAAAGTTGTATACCTCGGCACGCAGCTGATACGGGGCCTGTACATGCAGAGCCTGGGTCGACCTCTGTTTGTCCTTGCCACGGCGCAAGCGTACCTCCGCAAGCGCCTGCATACTCGCATGAGCATATGAGCGCTCCAGAATCTCCTGCATCTGCGCCCTGCTCTGCTCCTGCCTCGGGATCTCTTTCACCTGGGGTGGAGAAACTTTCGCACACCCCGCTCCGAGTAACGTCAGCGCTACCAGGATGCCTATACGCCACCCGGCCCACCGATGCAAGACTCTGCGCGCAGGAGCCATCCTGCATACTAACGCACATACACTGGCACTTGATATCATTCAGTCTATCTTTCCATAGAATCAGGGTTAGATTTATCCTTCAAGTATTCGTTATGGCGATGTATTTCCTGAGCTTTGAAATACGCTTCCCCAGCCTGTGCCTTTTGTCCCATAGCGCTGTATAGATCCCCAAGGTGTTCTAGAATCTGCGCATTCTGTGGTTGCATATCATGCGCCCGGCGCAGATGTTCAAGGGCTTCGGCGTAACGTCCCAATTTAACATAAACCCAGCCCAGGGTGTCGTGAAACTCAGCACGTGGTTCCTGCTCCAATGCAGTCTGCGCCAGGGTAACGGCGTCTTCGAGATTCTGCTCCGTTTCCGCATACAGATAAGCGAGATTGTTCAATGCCTCTGCATCGTCCGGGCGCTGAAGAGCTACCTGCTCCATATGTTTAAGCGCTAAGGCGTACTCTTTGAGGGTGGCATAGAGCAATCCCAGATGGTTGTTCAACTCCACATTTCCGGGGTACTTCTCTAATCCATGCTCTAAAGCGGCTACCGCTGCCGAGTTATTCTGCTCCAGCATGTGCAGATAACTCAGGTGCTGATACATAATCGGGTCCGAGACCCCGAGATCCAGCAACTCATCCAACGTTGTGATCGCATCCTGGTTGTATCCCACTATATGGTACAATCCAGCAAGATGGAGCAGGGCCTCAGTGCGGGGATCACCTTTATCCACCTGCTGAAATGCGGCTATGGCATCATACCACTGTTGCTGGAGTGCAAGGGCCTTCCCCAGCCACAGCCACGCCATGGAATTGAACTCCAGACCTTCTGCGGCACTGCGCAATTCAGGAACCGCAGCCGCATACTGCTCCAAATGCAACAGGGCATAGCCGTACAGCAGACGCAGTGGCACACTCTCCTCCCGCGCTAGAGAGGAGCGCAACACATCTGCAGCAGCCGCGTATTCTTGCTGCTCCAGAAGCAGTTGTGCCTGCAGAAATTCAAACTCCTGCACACTGTGCTCCAGGGTCTGCGCTGCCGTGCGGTACAGATCCAGCGCGCGGCGGAATTTCTGCCGCTGTTCCAGCACCTGCCCCAGCTCAAAATAGGCCACCGGATCATCCGGGGCAAGATCGATAAGGGTCTGCAGGGTCTTAGTGGCATCAGAAAAATCTTCCTGCCGCGCCTGAATCCGCCCCAACTCCAGGAGTACCGCTTTTGCGTCCGGCTGTATATACAAATAGCGCTGCAGATCCTCCGCTGCGCTGGCAAAATCCTGCTGCTCCATGTGTAGAGCATTCATGTGTAGATTGAGGCGATTCAGGTGCGGATGCGCGGCATATATCTGTTCAATCTTAGCCAGTGCGCCTGACGTATTGCCCTGCGCAGCTGCTACCTCAACACGGAGCAATTGTGCCGGGATAAATTCCTGATTAAGCTCCTGGGCACGTAGCACTTTTTGGAGCGCCTGTTGCGTATCCTCGTGCTGCAAATACACACACGCCTGTGCACATAAATAGCGCACCAGACGCTGCTCTCTCTCCTCGATCCCTGTCTCCGGGAAACAGAAATCCCCAGCACCATCCCCTGCATCGAGATATTGTGCCGCTTGCTGTGCCCCGAGCCAGGTATGGAGAAACTCACCATATGCAGCAGCGGCACTTTCACATTGCTCGCGTGCACTGAACACCCCTGCATACGGTTCAGTACCCATTTCAGAGTGGAGCAGAGGTGGCGTAACACCTTCCTGCTCCACAGGTGATGCGGCACATCCGCCCAGAAACAGCACGAGAAGAGCAGGAAGCAACAACAAATGAAGGTTTGCGCCAAGATTTGTCACACCGGCGGCATGCATCCCTCCCCTATGTGTGGTGCGTATATACATATATGGGCCCTTCACCACAACTGGTATCCTATCAGCACAAAATGGACTGAAGTACAGCGAACAAAGATCTCAATGTAAATTGTTGCATTTATTTAAACTTGACCAATATCTGCTCCATGGCTACTATCGAACCGCGTTTCACTCTAGTACTCTATATACCTTAACTCTTCGCATCTTGCTGGTTCTTTTACGCTTGAACTGCGTTGAAGTTGTTCCTGTATAGCTTTGGCTATGCAGGAATAACTTCGCCTTGTTCAAGCGCAAAATACCGGCGCAATCTAGCGAATTTTTAAGATATACAGAGCACTGGAACACAAAACGCTACAACCTATACATACCGTTGAGATTATTCAAGATCATATATAAAGTAGATGGAGTAGATTCATGGCTATAGCCTCAAAAATACAAACCTGCATAGAACAGTCATCCTGGATCCGCAAGATGTTTGAAGAGGGCGATCTCCTGCGCGCCCGTTACGGCGCTGAGAATGTGTTCGACTTCACCATCGGCAATCCCGCAATTGAACCACCGGCGGCATTCAAGCACGCCCTGCAGGAACTCGCCAACAACCCCGTTGCGGGGATGCACCGCTACATGAGCAATGCCGGGTATCCTGAAACCAGAACAGCAGTAGCGCAGCATCTGAACAAAGCGAGCACTGCCCCCCTGCAGGCTGAACACATTGTCATGACCTGCGGTGCCGGCGGAGCCCTCAATGTTGCCCTCAAGACCATCCTCAACCCGGGTGAAGAGGTGGTTATTCTGGCGCCCTACTTCGTGGAATACAAGTTCTATATCGACAACCACGGCGGAACACCGGTTGTAGTGGAAACCTGCGCGGACACATTCCTCCCCGATGTGGAGGCCATCGCCAACGCTATCACCCCACGCACCCGGGCTATCATCCTCAACTCACCCAACAACCCTACCGGAGTTATCTATCCGGCGCACATTCTCGATTCCATCAACGCCACCCTGGAACAGAAGCAGCGCGAACATGGCGGCACCATCTACGTAATCTCAGATGAACCCTACGCAAGACTAGCATACGATAATTCCACTGTTCCATGCATTTTCAATCATATCGCAAACTCTGTGGTGGCAACATCCCACTCCAAGGATCTAGCCCTACCGGGCGAGCGCATCGGCTATCTTGCGATAAACCCTGCACTTGAAGAGGTAGATACCTTCATCGAAGGGGCGGTATTCAGTAATCGGGTTCTGGGATTTGTAAATGCCCCTGCATTGATGCAGCGCCTTATTGCGGGGCTCCAGGATGAAAGTGTGGACATTGCGGCCTACGAGCAGAAACGCAACCAACTGTATAACAACCTCAGCGCCATGGGCTTCAGCATGGTCAAACCTGAGGGCGGGTTCTATCTCTTCCCCAAATCACCGCTGGAAGACGATATCGAATTTGTTAAAATAGCGCAGGAGGAGAAGATCCTCCTCGTTCCGGGGCGTGGCTTTGGCGCACCGGGATATTTCCGTATCGCATACTGCATCGACCACGACATAATTGAACGCAGCATGCCGGCATGGGAACGCCTCGCGCACAAAACAGGTGTGCACAAAAAGGGGCAGGATTAAACTGTACTAGTGACAAAAAATTCAAACGAGTTATAATCCACGCACCGTTATTATAGATTTTCTTCTCCCCGCTATCTGCGACTTGCTCCTTAAGAAACAGGTAACGGCGAGATACACACACACGTATCGCGCAAAATTTGTGCTGCGGCACGTGTTCAGGAACAACTTTTTACCAAGTCTGGACCGCGATGGCAGGGCGTGACCAACCAATCCGCCCAATCAGCCAGTAGTCGCGGCTTGAAGTGCAGCCACTGAAGAATCTTGCGCCTCAAAAGGCCCATTGACTGCACTTCAGATTATTAATTTTCCGTGCCCGCCCCTCAGCGGCGAGGTGCGCAATGTGCGGTTGAGCGCAATAATGCGTTACAATGGCAGAAGGTATTACATGAGCAAAAAAATGTTGATCAACGCAACCCTCTCCGGAGAAGAGCGCGTTGCAATTGTCGAGGATGGACTCCTCACAGAACTGGATATCGAAGTAGCAGGAAGTGAAAACACCAAAGGGAACATCTACAAGGCAGAGGTAGTTCGGGTTGAGCAAGGGCTTCAGGCGGCCTTTGTCAACTATGGTGCCCAGCGCCACGGTTTTCTCCAGATTGGAGACATCCATCCCGATCTGTGGCCCAAACGTAATGGCAACAACAGCCAGCGCCCCCCCATCAACGAAATTCTGCGCCGCGGCCAGCAAATCCTGGTCCAGGTAGTAAAAGAGGAACGCGGCACCAAAGGGGCAGCAGTAACCACCGAAATCTCCCTCGCCGGGCGTTACATGGTGCTGATGGCCAACAGCCGATCACGCGGCATCTCGCGCAAGATTGACAAGGATTCAACGCGCAAAAAGATAAAGGAAGCCCTTAAAGAACTCGATCTTCCCGAAGAGATGGGTTACATCATCCGCACCGCCGCGATCGACCAATCCTCTGAAGAGCTCAAACGCGACTTCAACTACCTGTTCAATATCTACAAAAACATCATTTACCAAGCGGAAAATGCCTCCGCCCCCGCATTAGTATACCAGGAATCGAGTCTGGTGCTGCGTAGCGTCAGGGATTACTTCACCCCCGATATGGATGAAGTACTTATCGACGACAAAGAGATCTTCAAACAGACGCGTGACTTTTTCAAAACCGTTATGCCGGACCACGTAAAGCTGGTAAAGATGCATCAGGAGCGACGCCCCATCTTTGCGCGCTACCAAATTGAAGAACAGATTGCACAGCTCGCAACCAACTCCGTCAATCTCCCCTCCGGTGGCTCCATCGTACTGGACCAGACCGAGGCCCTCGTGGCTATCGATGTCAACTCGGGGAAGGTCTCAAGTGAACAGAGCATCGAATCCACCGCGTGCCTGGTTAACGTTGAAGCCGCGACCGAAATTGCGCGCCAACTGCGTCTGCGGGATCTCGGGGGCCTTGTCGTCATCGACTTTATCGACATGCGCCAGCGCAAGAACGCCCGCAAGGTGGAAAAAACCCTGGAACAGGCACTGAAACAGGATAAAGCCCGTATAACCCAGGGGCGCATAAGTCCGCTTTTCGGACTTCTGGAGATGAGCCGCCAGCGGATCAAGCCCAACCTGGGCGCATCATCTTACAACAGCTGCCCCCACTGCAGTGGCAGCGGACGGATTCGCAGCTGTGAATCGCGCGCTATCAGCCTGTTGCGCCGCATTCAGGCCGGCACCGCAAAAGGGAAAATCGACCAGGTTGTCGCCAATGTCGCCCTCGATGTGGGCACCATGCTTCTCAATCAGAAACGTGCTGAACTAAAAGAGCTAGAGCAACAGCAGCAAGTTGAAATCTGGATCAAACCCCAGCCCGACCATCTCCCTGATCAGGTAGATCTCGACTTCAGCAAAAACAGCGCTGACCACGATGATGCCCATGATGAGCAGAAAGCGCTCGTAGATATGGACTACTCCGACCGCAGCTGGGATATCGACGCCGACACCGATACTGAGAGCTCCAACGGCAAGGACGATAGCTCCGCAGAGCAACAGAAAAACTCTAACGCGCAACCCGACAGTTCTGAGCAACAACAGGGTGATACAGCATCTGCGCAAAAATCCCCGAACCAGAGCCCCGCGGAAGAAAACACCCAGGACAAGGATTCCCAGCAGGAAAATACCAGCAAGCCCAGACGCCCGCGGCGTTCACGCTCGTCGCGCCAGCGGCGTGCGCGTGCGGAAGCAAAAGCACAGGAACAGGAGAACAAGCCCCAGGACGATTCAGCCACTGAATCCTCTTCAGCAGAGCAGAAGCCACAGGCTCAAGAGGAAAAATCCCAGGTTCAGGAGCAGAAACCTCAAGCGCAGGAGGGAAAGTCAGCTGCCAACGGAGATACCGAGGCACCCACAACAGAGGAAAAAGACTCCTCTGCACAGAGCGCACCATCACGCCGCAAGCCCACCGCAGGACGAACGCGGCGCAAAAAGCCCGAAACACCTGCAGAGATCACTGATAGCACTCAGAGCAGTTCCCATAATGGTGCGCAAGAAACCGCTACACCTGAGGAGAAATCAGCGCAGGAGGAAACAACAGAAAAACCCAAGCGTGCTCCAAGACGCAGCCCCAGGAAAAAAACGGCACAGAGCAGTTCAACTGAAGCAACTGACACCCAGGATCAGGGTTCAGAAAAAGCAGAGGAGCAGACGCCACCCGCACCGGTACGTAAACGCGCCCCGGCACGGCGCCGCACTACACCCAAGGATAGCAGCCCTGTCTCAGCGCCTGACACAGATACTCCTTCGGAAAGCACAGCTGCTCCTGCTGCGCCCCAGCAGGAAGGGGATAAGGAGCAGACAACTGCGAAGGCTGAAGACAAAAAAACGCCTGCACCGCGAAAACGTACTCCCCGCAAGCGCGCCCCTGCCAAGGAGAGCACAGCATCTCAACCTGCTTCTGATAAAAACGATTCAGGAGACCAGAATGCCGCTAGCGCCCCCAAAGAGCAGGCGGCCCAGGCAGCAAAGGATGACCCGGGCACAACAGATAAAGCAAAAGACACAAAGGGGACAGAAGCAAAAAAGAGCGCTCCTACGCGCAGGCGCCGGACTACCAGTAAAAATCCCCCTGCCGCAAGCACGGGAGACAGCCCTGCCACTGATACCACCGAGACGGCATCAGCACCCAGTAAAACTCCACGCCGGCGCGCAACTACAAGCAGAAGCAAAACATCTACCGCTGCTAATGCACCAGATACATCGGATAAGGGTACAGAGGCAAAGACCCAGGCAGCGGCACCAACGGACGATGTCAGCCCAGCAGGAGAAGACAAACCAGCACCGAAACGCGCTCCCCGCCGCACCACCCCACGGCGCAGCAAGAGCAGCACAACACCAGCGGCAGAGGAGAAGGGTGAGCAAAAAACGCCCACAGGAACCGAACCTGATGCAGAGGGCAAGACAGACGTGACTCCGAAGCGGCGCCGCACCACTGCGCGCAAAACTACGCCGAAGAAAACAGAAGATGACGCTTAACCATACCGGCGCAAAAGCGTTTATGATCCCTATTAACGTTGATGCTTTCGCAAAAAACCATAAGATGGCTAAGCAAAAATTTCGTCCTACAAGGCCTGGTGGGTTTTCAGTGGTTAAGGCATACATCTGGTATGTCGAGGTCCTGAAAAAACACCGTAACGCCGTAGGGCGGACTTTTTGCGACGCCATCAACGTTCAGAAATTGAGACCATGAGCCAAAGCCACAGAGCGCGAAAACGTTTCGGGCAGAATTTCCTGCGCGATCAGAATGTAATCCGTGCCATTGTAGCTGCAGCTCAGCTGGTGCCTGAAGACAAAGTGGTGGAGATCGGCCCCGGTCACGGAGCCCTCACCCATATCCTTGCCCCCGCCGTTAGCGAGATGCACCTCATGGAGATCGACCGTGATCTGGCCGCCGAGTGGGACACAGGTACTCATGCAGGAGTTGTGGTACATACCGGCGACGCCCTCCAGCTGACGTGGGGAGATTTTCTGTGTGACCCCCCTTATAAGCTAGTGGCAAATCTGCCCTATAACATCTCCAGCCAGATACTTTTCAAGGTTATCCAACACCGCGATCTGTTTTCCACCCTGGTGCTGATGTTTCAAAAGGAGGTAGCGCAGCGCCTGCGTGCCCTCCCCGGGACAAAAAACTACGGCATCTTGACAGTGCTGTGCCAACTGTGGTTCGATGTCGAATCCGTTATCAGCGCGGCGCCCCAGGCTTTCACCCCGCAACCCAAGGTGGATTCAGAGGTATTGCGCTTCACAAAGCTCAAGCAAATGCGCGCACATGTAGAGGATCCGCACATGTTTATCCGTGTGGTGAAAGCGGCATTTGCCCAGCGGCGCAAAACCCTGCGCAATTCCCTGCAGAGCCAGGGTTTTGACGGTCCGAATCTCGATAGGGCTGCAGCACTGATCGATATTGATTTAAAACGTCGCGGTGAAACCCTGGATCTCGCAGAATTCGCCGCACTGACCAATGCTCTGAATCAATTCGAACATTCCGCTTGAATATGTCGTTTAAACCCATTGCAATTTACACCGTCTCAGGAGACAAACATCTCACCCGGGTTACCCCAACATACGGAGTAAAGGTACATCGTATAGGGGTAAATTCTTAAACTTTCAGGAGAAATTTAGTGCAGGAAAAAACACTCGTAGTAAACGGAACACCTATCAGCCACTTTGACTTCATGAACGCCATGCAGAGCTACTCTATGGAGCTGTATCGCAAGAGTGTCGACCAGCTCAGCGAAGAGGAGCAGGAAAAGGTACAGGAGATCGCAGTAGAGCGCATCATCGCGCGCGAACTGATTTTCCAGCAGGCTCTGGCCCAAGGCGTAGTAGCCAACGAGGAGCAGATCCAGCAGGAGACTGCAAAGGTAATGCAGAACTTCCCCAGCGAAGAGGAGTTCTACGCCACTCTCGAAAAAGCCGGCGTGGATAAAGAATCCTACTACCGCATGATTCGTCAGGACCTCTCCGTTAATATGCTCACCGATCAGAAACTCGAAGCCGCAGAAGAAGCGAGCGAAGAGGAGATCAAGGCATTTTACGACGAACACCCGGATAAAATGGTAAAGCCCGCCATGGTACAGGCGAGCCATATACTGGTAAAAGCCGATCTGGAAAATCCGGAAAAACCAGAAGCGCAAATAGCCGAGATCAAAGAAAAAGTAGACAACGGCGAAGATTTTGCTGCTCTGGCGCAGGAACACTCTGCCTGCCCCAGCAGTGCAAAAGGTGGAGACCTCGGCTTTTTCGGACCCGGTTCCATGGTAAAACCCTTTGAAGAGGCGGCATTCGCCCTCAAACCGGGAGAAGTAAGTGAAATAGTTCCAACCCAGTTCGGTCTCCACATCATCAAGGTTACCGACACCCAGGAAGAACAGAACCTGGATTATGAAGAAGCCAAGCCCCAGATTGCCAAGTTTCTGAAAGAGCAAAACGGCGCCAAACTTCTCCAGGACTGGGTTGAAGATCTGAAAAAAGAAGCAACCATCGACTTCAGCGCATAGGATATGACATAAGGTGCAGAACTGTTCTGATACTGCTTCAGCATCCTATTGGTACAACAATGCAGGCCTGTTGTGGTTAGCGCACGAAGCGAACCGCACAGGCCTGCAGCTGTTTATGGTAGGTGGAAGTGTGCGAGACCATGCACTCGGGTGCGTAAGCGCAGACATTGATCTGGTGTGCGCCCAGAACCCTACGCCACTAGCCAAGACGCTGGCCCGCACCTTCAAGGGGCACTGGTTCAGCCTCGATCCCACGCGCAACTACAGCCGGGTAATCCTCCCACATCCTCATGCTTGCCAGTTCGACTTCTCCCCCTTGCGCGCTCCCGACCTGAACGGCGATCTCGCCCTGCGCGACTTTACCATCAACGCCATGGCCATCGATCTGGCTGATCTGGCAGTAACCGGGGCTCGAACTACGGCTCCCTCTTTTCGTGATGTGCAGATTATCGATCCCCTGAACGGGCAGAACGATTTATTCTGCAAACGTCTGCACCTCTGTTCTGCCACAGTGTTGGACGATGACCCCCTGCGCATTCTCAAAGGGCTGCGCCACTGCGCCACCCTCGGTTTTCACCTCAGCCCCGCAACCTCGAGTGCATGCGCCGCTGCCGCCCATGGGCTGACCGAAATCGCTCCCGAGCGCATCCGCAGCGAGATTGCCGGGATTTTCAGTGCTGCCCAGCTCCCCCACCTGCGCTACGCCCTGAGCGAGCTTCACGCCTGTAGTGCCGCCACTGTACTGAACTTAGCACCTACACCATCCGAAAACACTGAGCAACACACATCCGCTGCGTTGAAATCTGCATTTAGCCTGCTTGATCTATGCAGCGACGAGTGCAGTTACATTGCCACACGCATGCACTGGAGCGCCGGGGATGAATTCACCTACCGCAACCTCGGTCTGTTTGCCACCTGGCTACGCA
>JAWOFA010000009.1:0-5026 GCA_046482505.1 Desulfuromonadaceae bacterium
GCAGAACTGGTGAAGCTCGACCCCAAGTCGATTGGAGTAGGGCAGTATCAGCATGATGTGGATCAGAGCGCACTCAAACATAGCTTGGATGACACGGTGGTCTCGTGTGTTAATCGTGTGGGGGTGGAGCTCAATACCGCAAGTGCGGCGTTGCTCGCGTATGTGTCGGGGCTGGGGCCACAGCTGGCGCAGAATATCGTGGCCTACCGTGATGAGCATGGCCCTTTTGTCAGCAAAGCAGAGCTCAAAAAAGTCAGGCGTCTGGGGCCGAAGGCTTATGAACAGGCGGCGGGGTTTGTCCGCATCTGCAATGCGCCGAACCCTTTGGATCGCTCTGCGGTTCATCCGGAGCGTTTCAAGCTGGTGCAGCAGATATGTACAGATAACCGCACCAGTGTGGCGGAGCTGATGCAGAGCGCGGAAAAGCGTAACTCCATTGATCTGAAGCGTTACTGCAGGGATGATATAGGGCTCCCGACCTTAAACGATATCATGGAGGAACTTGCGAAGCCGGGGCGTGACCCCCGCAGCAGGTTTGAGGCATTTGCCTTTGCTGCAGGGGTCGAGAAAATCAGCGATTTAAATGAAGGGATGAGTCTGCCCGGCATCGTCACCAATGTCACCAACTTTGGTGCGTTTATTGACATCGGCGTTCATCAGGATGGCCTAGCACATATCAGCGAGCTCGCACAGGGGTTTGTCAAAGACCCGGCCACAGTGGTCAAAGCGGGGCAGAAGGTCATGGCCCGTGTTATCGCGATTGATGAGAAGCGCAAACGCATAGGCCTTTCCCTGAAAGATACCCCCTGATGGGATAGTAGAGGGCAAGTGACCTACACTGAAATTCCATCAATAACGCCAGTTGACCAGCACCATCATCGGGGCTACCTGTTCCGGCATGGCGCCGAACCAGTAGACGTTGTTCTTGATGACGTTGAGCAGGCCGACCTGCAACCCCTTTTCTACCGTTTCGGCAAAGTTCACCCAACCGAGCTGGACCCCGTTAAGGGATTCAGCGTAGTTGAATGCACTCATCTGCAGCCCGGAAAAGTGCCCCGAGGCGTAGTTGGCAAACCACGCGAGATGGGCGCCGGAATAATCTTCGGCATAGTTGGCAAGCAGCCCCAGGCTTACCCCGGAACTGTCGCGCGAAGAACCATTGATGAACCCCAGCGCCAAAGCACGCTGAGGATTTTGACCCCAGACATTGAGGGTAACCCCGTCAATAGGGGTGGTATCTTCATGGATGGCTATATCCGGGGTGAGGCTAAGTTGAAACCCTGCGGCAGCGGCATAGGTATGCCCGCCGAATACTGATACTCCGAGAATAATACCCAAAATCATACGTTTAAACATAACTACCTCCAGTTGTTTGTGAGTTTTTCTGCGCCAAAATCATCTACATTATCTAACTTGCATTTATCTTTTCAATGTCGCTATTATCTCGATTAATATACGTGAAAGCAGAACAAAATGACGCACTCGCAAAAATTCATAAAATGGCTAAGCATGCAAACTAGATTATAGGGTATTTTCAGCTATGGACAAGTTCAGACACGATTTTAATTCCATTGCCCAGTTCGGGGTTCTTGATAATGGTGGGGTGACACGCCTCGCACTGACCCCACCGGATCACGAGGCGCGCACCTATCTCATTAAAATTATGCGCGCTGAAGGGCTAGAGGTGCACATCGATGCTGTAGGGAATATCCATGGAGTGCTCCAAGGCACGGAGCCTGATCTTGCGGCGGTTGTGGTAGGCTCTCATCTGGATACAGTGCCGCACGGCGGCCATTACGACGGTGTGGTTGGAGTATTGGCGGGGATTGAAGTGGTCAGGCGCCTGAATGCCAAGGGTATCCGTCCACAGCGATCCGTCAGAATCATTAATTTCTGTACCGAGGAGTCGAGTCGCTTTGGGGTTGCAACCATCGGGAGCAAGGCGATCACGGGCAAATTAAGTAGCGACCAACTCCTGTCCATCAGCGACAGCTCCGGCATCAGCGTCTATACCGCACTGAACCAATGTGGCTGTGATGTTGCAGAACTAGAACACGACATCCTGGATGCGAAACAGATCCATGCGTTTCTGGAACTGCACATTGAACAAGGACGATACCTGGAACAGGAGCAGATGGATGTTGGCATTGTAACCGCGATTGCGGCGCCGACCCGCTTTGATCTCAACATCAGAGGGAGAAATGATCACTCGGGCAATACCCCCATGCATATGCGCCGTGATGCGCTTGCCGGCGCGGCGGAGATTGTCCTGGCGCTGGAGAATATTGCGACCCACGCGAGCCCATCATGCGTAGGAACAGTAGGGGTCCTCGAGGTTGAGCCCGGGGCGATGAACGTAGTCCCCGGGAATGTCCATATGCAGATCGATATCCGCGATATAGACATGGAGGGGAAACAGCGGGCGTGTAGGGAGTTGCTGGCGCGCATCGCAGAGATAATCGCACGCCGCAAGCTGGAGATAGAGCGCAAGACCCTGTGCGATGATCAACCGGTGCCTCTCGACGCTGAGTTGCGCCAGAGGACTGCAGCACTCGCGCACCAACTTGGGATCAACAGCATCCAGATGCCCAGTGGTGCCGGACACGATGCCATGCATTTTGCGGATATTGCACCCACAGCGCTGATGTTTATCCCGAGCATCGACGGCATCAGTCACAACATCAGGGAACAGAGCTCATTCGAAGCGATTGAACAAGGGATCGAACTGCTGTACGCCACGGTAGCCGATCTGGCGCAGGCTTAAAGGAAGAGGGTAAAAATGTGGCATACCTCGTTATCCAATCACGCAAGGGAAGCTGCCTCCGGACACAATATTCTTGGATCATTACGCCCAACAACCGCACATCTTTTAAAGTTTACATAATATATATTATGCGACTCAAAAGATTTAGAGCTAACATACGCCTGACAAAAATAGTTATATACATCCTACATGTTGTGGTAATATTTCAGAACTGCAGCGTTGATAATTAATGGTCGCGCAGCTTCGAGCTATTGGAATATACGTCTTGATGGAGGAAGTATGGCAACTAAACAGTCGCAGGAAGAAGTTCTTGAATTTGTCCTTAATTCATCCGAACTGCCGACATTGTCCAATGTTGCGTCCCGGCTTATTACTATTACATCCCAGGAAGAAACCACCATCAACGACATTGCCTCCTTAATTTCCAAAGATATGTCATTGTCCACCAAACTTTTACGTGTGGTCAATTCTGCCTTTTATAGTTTCCCACAACAAATTGGCACCATTCATCAGGCCGCTTCCATCCTCGGTACCAATGCAGTACGCAGCCTGGTGCTGTCGTTTTCATTTCTGAAACCCGAGCAGATGAAATCCAACGGTTTTGACTATGCTGCTTTCTGGGAGAACTCCCTCTTTGAGGCAGTAACCGCGCGCATGTTAATGACCGCCATGGATGCGGAGGATTCTGAAGAAGGCTTTGTTGCAAGTTTGCTGCAAAATCTTGGTATTCTAGTGCTGTCGCGCGCCTATCCTGACAAATATGCCGAAGTTGACAAGATGCTCGAATCCGCCGACTACAAGCGCTCAGACATAGAAAAGCAGATTATCGGAGCGGATCATACATATATCGGGAGTGAAGTAGTAAAGCGCTGGGGATTTCCGGAAACCCTTGTTGCCCCTATTGCATTTCACCACCAGCCACACAAATATCCGGGCGATTCAAAGAAAGTAAAACTACTGTGTCAGGTGGTTCATTTGTCGGATATGCTTTCCAAGGCACGCCGTTCCAAGAGCCCGGAAGAGCATGTAACCCAGTTCCGCCGCCGTGCCAAACAGAAACTCAACATCAAGGATAGATTGCTAGAAAAGCTCCTGGATGAGGTGCATACCGAGGTTGAAGAAACCGCAAAGTTCTTCAATATCAAGATCACCCATCAGAAATCCATTGCAGAGATTCTCCAGATCGCAAATGCGGAACTCAGCGTGCTCAACCTCAGCTATGAGCAGATGAATCGTGAACTGGTGGAAAAATCGGTTAAACTTGAGTTAATGACCAAAGAGTTGGAAAAGAAAAACTCCTTTCTGGAGAAACTTGCCCATATAGATGGTCTCACCGAGGCGTATAATCACCGCTATTTCCAGAATTTTCTCACTAAAGAGATTAAGCGTGCAGATCGGAATGAAAGCAACGTCAGTCTGATTATGATCGATATTGACAATTTCAAGCCGTTTAACGATACCTACGGTCACCAGATCGGGGATCAGATCCTAATCCAGTTCTCTGAACAATTTCGTAACGCTATTCGTGAGTATGATCTCTTTGCACGTTATGGAGGCGAAGAATTTGTCGTTGTTCTACCCGATACCGATGCCAGTCACGCTGCAGAAGTGGCTGAAAAACTCCGCGCCATGATTGGCGGATACACCTTTACCCACGAGCGTGAGACCTATCATATCACTGCAAGTTTTGGGGTTGCTTCCATAAGTCCGGCGACTGATGATTTCGACAAGAATGAACTCATTTCAAGAGCAGATAAAGCGCTCTACGAATCCAAGAAAAAGGGGCGCAACACGGTAACCATCTACAGCAGCAAGAAAAAATGGTTCGGACGCTAGCCTCAATTCAATATAAACTTCCGCCAATATTGTGCCGAAACATACAGTATAGGAACTGCCAGAGGTAAGGAAACTACAGGATAAACCCACGGAAGGGAGCGTAGAGATGGCACCGACAATCAGCAACACCAATCTGGAACAGTTTCGCGCGGAAGCGCAGCGTGTTATGCAGCAGAACCGGCAGCACCAGGGCGCCGCCCCTGCACAGGAGGCTGCTAGCTCCAGGGGATACGCAGACAATGTCACCCTGGGGGAGACATCTGAATCGTCCGGTTTGTACCGCGCGGACATGAAAACCGGAAGTGAACCGCAACTCGATCTGCTGCGCAGCCTGGTGATAAAAACTTTTGAGGAACAAGGGCTCGCCTCTAAGCTATCCACAGGTGAAACCAGCGTGGATATTGAAAGCCTCTCTCCGGAACAGGC
>JAWOFA010000127.1:0-14142 GCA_046482505.1 Desulfuromonadaceae bacterium
CCCTTTCAAGCTACCTTGGGCCAGCATCTGACAAACTAACACACCGGCAATCGTATACAATTTGGCTTGACCTTCATTTTTTTTTCGTTTAATTTACGCAAGTATTGTCGGTTTAATTTTTTACTCTAGGAGGAAAAACCATGAAAAAACTGTTAGTTGCTCTGATGCTCGTTGCTTTTGCGGCATCCAGCGTGTATGCAGCCAAGGTATTCACTTATGAAACCAAAATGGGCGATGTTACTTTTGATCACGACCTGCACGAAGGTATGGGCTGCAAAAACTGCCACCATGCCGGCATGAAAGGTTGCAAAGAGTGCCACGATGGTGACAAGGCAATGTCTGCCAAAGACGCTTATCACCAGAACTGCATGGGCTGCCATAAAGATGAGGGGCAGGGCCCCACAGGTTGCAAAGAGTGCCACATCAAATAAGCAGCACTCCGTAATCTGCCACAACCTCACCAAAACAGGCAGACCGGCTTAAAGCCGGTCTGCCTGTTTTGCATTATCCCTGGACATGCCATTCTTTATTACAACTCTCTTCCTTGCCTCACTCCAAAGCTTAAGACACGGACCAACAGCGTACCCTCCTCGACCTGGCATAATCTTGAACATTGCAACACTTTTCTATTTGAATATAAATCCAAGTACTGCGAAAGAATTTGCCTCTGCTTGCATATAAAAAGAAAATAATCGCTCAGTTCTTGACTTGGACAGTGGGCTTTTCTATACTATGAATAAATAGAAGTGTTAAAGAAAACGATTGAGAGGTGCTTTATGATCAGTGCAGTCAACAGTGCCGTATCAGCCCTGCAGGTACAAGGTACCCGGCAGGAGGTAACTGCGAACAATGTTGCCAACAGCAATACCGGTGGATTCGAACCCAGCCGTGTGGTTTCCCAGGAGGGAATCAATGGGGGTGTGAGTGCAAGTGTCGACACCCCGGCAGCGCAAGAGGTCGGCAATCAAGCCAAAAGTGTAAATCAGGCTTCGCGCACCGATATCGCCACTGAAATGCTGGAGAGCCAGCAAACTACGCAGACCTACAAGGCCAACCAGCAAACAGTGGGTACAGTCGACACGATGCAGGGCAGCTTGCTGAACACCATCGCCTAACATTTTGCATATGTACAAAAACCAAGCCCCGTGAAGAGCCTGACTCCTCACAGGGCTTTTTTATGCTTTGACGTATGTGGTTCTTTCTGATGCAGCCACCCACATTTTATTCAGCCTGCTCTTTTTCCACACTCTCAGGGGCCGGAGTCACCTCGAGTAGTTCCACGTCAAAAATCAGTGCGGCCTCGGGAGGGATAACGCCGCCGCGGCCTTCTGCCCCATACGCCAGATCAGCGGGGATCGCCAACTGCCACTTATCTCCTTCCTGCATCAACTGCAGTGCTTCGGTCCAGCCGGGAATTACACGATCGACCTGGAACTCAACCGGCTCTCCGCGCTCGTAGGAACTGTCAAACTCGGTGCCATCTACCGTCGTACCGCGATAGTGAACCTTGACTATATCGCTGCTTTCAGGGGAGGCTCCATCACCTTCCTGCTCCACCACGTACATCAGACCGCTGTCGAGGGTAACCACATCAGGTTTCTGCGCAAACTCGGCAAGAAAGGCTTCGGAAGCAGACTTCTGTTCCGTGCTTTGTGCCTCCATCTGCTCCTGCTGTTTCTGCTGCATCTGCTGTTGGAAGGTCATGATAGTCTCTCTGATAACCTCCTCACTCAGGCGCGGTTCCTCACCATCCTGCCCATCCTGCACCCCGAGAAGAAGAGCATCAAGATCCAGCACAGCGCCATTGTTAGCAAAGCTGGTACCGATATCTAGCCCGACGGCATAGCTGACTTTCTGTTCCTGGGTTTCAAGATTCACATCCTGCGCTGCAACCTTGTCCCCGGGGGTGGAAGCACCCCCTGACGGTGTTTCCTTGCATCCGGCAAGCAAGAGTAATAGTATTGCGCCTAGTACACTGAACTGTTTCAGCATGACAGATTAATCCTTTCCTTAAAGTGAAATGAATTTGAATATTCCATCCATGAACCTACATTCTATTTTGCCGCTTGCCAACCCAAAATCAGGCTTATTCCAGCGTACCCGGCAAACGGTACACATTTCCCGGCAACAACAAGCTCCCCAAGTGTGGAGAATTTTCCTTATGGGCATGTTGTTTTTAGGGATATCGGTGATTCTCCCTTTTACCGCTATCGGGGCAACTAACAGTCCCGGGCTTAACCTGGTTGCAAGTGTAGCACCCCAGGAGTACCTGCTCAACAAGCTCAAAACTCCTGATAGCACAGTAACAGTCGTAATTCAGCCGGGACAGAACCCCACCACCTGGGATCCTTCCCCACGCCGAATGCAGGAGATTGTAAGTGCAGACATACTGTTTCCCATTGGTGTGCCTTTTGAGGAGATATGGTTACCCCGCCTGCGCCAACGTGCTCCAGATCTGGTAATTGCAGACACCCTTGACGGGATAGACCACATCGAGCTTGAAAACCACCGCCATAATGGGCACGGACATCATCACGGGAGCATTGATCCACATATCTGGCTGGATCCCGTGCGCTGCATCCGCATGGCAGAGAATATGACCGCAGCACTCCAACAGCAAGACCCGGAGCAGCATGAGTTCTACGCTGCACGGCTGGAGGATCTCCGCACCGAGCTGCAACAACTGCACCGCGAGATCGAAACAACTCTTGCTCCCTTGCAACAGCGCACCTTCATGGTGTTTCATCCCTCCTGGGGCTATTTTGCGGCGCGCTACAATCTGCACCAGATAGCGTTGGAAAAAGATGGCAAGGAACCTAGCGGGATGCATCTGGCCCGCCTCATTGAAAAGGCGCAGCAGGAACAGGTCAAGGTGATATTTGTACAGCAACAGTTCAGCACCAAAGCAGCACGTGCCATTGCCGCCCAGACCGGGGCACGTATAGAAACCCTGGATCCACTTCGTGCCGACCTGGCAGAATCTCTGCGCCATACGGCCCAAATCCTGGCCCGGAGTCTCGCTCCATGAACAGCCCCAGCCTCGAAATCAGTAACGTCAGCTTCTCCTATCCGCAGGTTCAGGTTCTCAAGGATATAAACCTAACC
Source organism: Desulfuromonadaceae bacterium (assembly GCA_046482505.1). Taxonomy (GTDB): domain Bacteria; phylum Desulfobacterota; class Desulfuromonadia; order Desulfuromonadales; family Desulfuromonadaceae; genus JAIVHC01. Next base: position 3,106 of record JAWOFA010000127.1, read on the forward strand.
CTGCACGGGGATGAATTCCTCGGCATTGTAGGCCCCAACGGGGGGGGGAAAAGTACCCTGCTGAAGTTGATTCTGGGACTGCTTGAACCCGCTAGCGGCAAAATCCGTGTATTAGGGCGCACACCGGAACAGGCTCGCCCCCTGCTCGGCTATGTACCCCAGTTTGTCACATTCGACAGCAAATTCCCCATCAAGGTACGCGACACCGTGATGCAGGGACGCTTCGGCACCCGCAAACATCAGCTATTCTACTCCCGCACCGATCGGCTCAAAACCGCCGAGGCGATGGAGCGCACCGACATTCTGGACCTGCAGGATCAGCCTATGACCGCCCTGTCTGGAGGGCAGCGACAACGTGTCCTCATCGCACGCGCGCTGGCATGTGACCCCCAACTGCTTCTACTGGATGAACCTACCGCAAATATCGACCCTTACCACGGTGAAAATATCTTCGGCCTCCTTCATCGTCTACACGACGAGGTAAGCATTGTATTGATCTCCCACGATATAGGCTTTATTACGCGCTGTGTTACGCGTGTGGCATGCCTCAACCACACCCTGGTGTGCCACTCTACCTCTCCGGTGGAAAACGAACTGCTGCAGGAGATCTACGGCATGCCGCTATCACGGGTGGAGCACGGCACCAATATCGACTCAGGAGTGGGCGCATGAATTTCTTTACTGCTCTGGGCAATTATGACTTTCTCGCTCATGCCCTGCTTGGAGGCCTGCTTGCCAGTGTTGCGTGCGGCATCGTAGGAGCGTTTGTAGTGGTGCGCCGTATCGGGTATATGGCGGGTGGAATCGCCCATGCCGTCCTCGGGGGGATGGGCATTGCGTATTATCTGGGGCACCCCCCCATGGGAGGGGCTCTCATAAGCGCTCTCATAGCCGCATTCATTATCAGTGCGGTAAGTCGCCATGCTGCCGAACAGGAAGATACCATCATCAGCGCTCTATGGGCGGTAGGAATGGCTACAGGTGTTTTGTTTATCGCCAAAACACCGGGCTACAATGTCGACTTAATGAGCTACCTGTTCGGCAATGTATTGATGATTTCGCAACAGGACCTGCTGTTTATAGCTATCCTTGATCTGGCTATCATCGCAATTACGCTGCTATTCTACCGTCAACTGGTACTAGTGTGTTTCGACCCCGAATTCGCCACCATCCGCGGCATCCCGGTGGGAGCAATACACACCCTCTTGCTGTGCATGGTTGCCCTCACAGTAGTGATTCTAATTCAGATTGTGGGCCTGATTCTGGTAATCGCAATGCTGACCCTGCCCGCTGCAAGCGCGCGCCTGTTCTCCACCTCGCTGGCCTTAATGATGTTGATCGCAACCCTGTTAGGCGGGGTGCTTACCAGCGTCGGCCTCGGCCTTTCCTTCACCTGGGATCTACCTGCGGGTGCAAGCACCGCAGTCCTGAGCGGGCTGGCGTATCTGGCTGCGCTGGGGGCAAAAAAGATGTGGTATGCGCGCGCTCAATTCAGATCTCAACACAGACGATCCGGGTCTGGATTATCATCTTGACGCTCGCCATCCACAGCTCTACACTTACGAAGATTGTCGTCCGCGTAAATTACTGCAAACGTCGTCGATCTGATTGAGGAAAAAGCATCTCTGCCTAACTTCAAGTCTCTAATGAACAAGACTGTCAAAGGGGCTGGGTAGTTATTTTTTTGTGGCTACGTAACACTGTATACCTTGGATTCAGCAAACCTATGTGCCCTCTATCACAATGCAAATGCGGCGAAGTGGTCTACGTACAGGGCTTCAGCGGCTGTCCAGATTTGCGTAAACGCCTCCACGGAATGGGTCTTATCCCCGGTGAAGAGATCCGCATTATTTCTTGCGGGCGCGGCCCCATGGTTATTTCGCTTAAAGGAAGCAATGTCGCACTGGGACGAGGGATGGCCAACCATATCATGGTTGCGTGCAATCGCAGCTGCCCTCTTTCTTCGCGCCCTTGAATATAAACACACACAACCTTTTAACCACGCCTCTCAATTAAGTTAAGAATAACCATTATAAATCAACTTTTTTTCTGCTAGAATAAACGTTCTTCCGGAAACGCACCACCTTGAATGGAGTTGGAATGTTTGCCTATCTGCACCGCATCCTCCCCTGCTATTACGCCCTGTTGAGCATTCTACTGGGTCTGTCTCTGGCATGGGCATTCAGCAATATAACCGCGCTATACCTGGATTCCGGCATTGACGTAACCCAAACGCTCAAGCCACAAAAGAATGCCCCCAACACATTGCCACCGGATAACAAAGTAATCCTACAGCGCAATATCTTCAACTCAGCCGATGTTCCTTCTACAGAAACTCCCAGCACGCCGAACACTTCAACCAGCGCAGTGGAGCCGACGCAAAGCGGAGATGCCCTATCAGATACGGAGCTGGCAGGGCGCAACGTTAAAGAAGCGAAGAGCATGCAACTCGTGGGAACCATTGCGGGTGGCCCTGAGGCCATTGCGGTGATAAACAGCGACGGGGAGATCGGGGTTTACCGCGTGGGAGATCCGATTGCGACCAGTGCGAGGGTGGTAAAGATTGAGCGCCTGCGGGTGTATGTGGAAAACTCCGACGCGTCCATCTCGATCCTGGAGCTCGATGAGCAATTTGCCCCTAACAGCACCGCCACAAGCACCTCTTCTACAGAGGGGTCAAGCACTTCCGCCTCCGGTAGCGACGGGGTGCAGCAGGTCAATGATACGAGCTGGCGCATTAGCAGTGAGCGTGCGGAGCAGATACGCACCAATATCGCCAGTGTCGTGCGCCAGGCCCGGGTAGAGCCGGTCGTTGCCCAGGGGCAGACCCAGGGCTTCGTAGTAAAGTACATCCAGCCCGGCACCCTCCTGACGGAAATGGGCTTAAAACGGGGCGACGTAATCAAACAGGTCAATGGCATCGCCCTTGACAGTCCGGAAAAGGGGCTGCAGGTGTTTCAGCAACTGCGCGAAAGCAAAAGCATGGACCTTAGCATAGAGCGCAACAACACCCCGATGACGTTCAAGTACGAAATCAGATAAATAAAGGAGATTACCGGTGTTAACTCGACCCATCTGCCGCTTTACGGCGGCCGCTATTCTGGCCCTGGCCCTGCTTCTCCCCGGCGTCTGGAACGCAGGATCCAGCGCGCTCGCCGCCCCTGAAGAAGCCATTACCCTCGACTTCAAGGATATTGAGCTCTCTGATTTCATTCAGACCATCAGCGAACTTACGGGGAAGAACTTTGTCTACGACCAGAGTGTGCGCGGCAAGGCTACCATCATCTCCTCCCAGCCCATGACGCGGGACGAGGCGTTCCGCCTCTTTCTCACGGTAATGAATATCAAGGGCTACACCGTGGTTCCCTCGGGGAGTACAAACAAAATTATCGAGATCAAGGATGCACGGGTCAACAGCCTTCCCACCACCCTGCACGCCAGCTCCAGTGATCAGTTTGTCACCCGCATGCTGACCCTGGAACATATCGATGCTGCAGACGTGGCGAGCGCCATCATCAGCCCGCTGATGGCCCAGACCGGCAATATCGTGGTGTATGAACCATCAAACAAACTGATCATTACGGATAATGCCGCCAACATTGAGCGCTTTGCCACCATCCTGCGTGAGCTGGATCAACCGCGTGAGCTGCAGAAGATGCGGGTGATAGAGCTGAAATATGCCGATGCGACAGAGACGGCCAAGATCTGCAACGACCTGTTGGAAAGCGGCGACACGACCTCCGCCCGCACCCGCCGGGATCGCAAGGTCACCACCAGTTCGACCAGCGCGGAAAGTAAAATTATTCCCTACGAACGCGCCAACAAGCTGGTTGCAGTTGTTACCGATGAAGAACTCAAAATGATTACCAATCTGATCAACGAACTGGATCAGAAGCCTACCCAGGATCACTCACGCATCAATCTTTACCCACTTAAAAATGCCGATGCCGTGAGCCTGAGTGAAACCCTCAATACCATGCTCACCGGGGTAAAAAAGGGGGATGATAAAAACCCCAGCCGCGCTGTAGCTGAATCTGCTTTCGAAGGCGAGATCACCATCTCAGCGGACAAACCCACCAACTCCCTGATTGTCAACGCTACCCCGGAAGACTACCGGGCCATTGGAGACATTATCCGCCAGCTGGATATCCAGCGCCGCCAGGTATATGTAGAGGCGCTGATTATGGAACTCTCCATAGATGCTACTGAAAATCTCGGGCTAAACCTTCAGGGCGGCGTAGAAGTTGGTGACGAAGGAATAATTGGGGGAAGAACGCTTACAGATGGAGATATGGGTTCCAATGTTTCGAGCCTGCTCAGCAGCTCGGTAAAGGGCATCTTAGCCGGTGGATTCGGCAACATGATCAGCTACGTGAATGAAAATGGAGATACTGTAAGTATTCCGGCGTTTTCAGCCCTGCTCAGGCTATCCAAAACGGACAGCGATGTTAATATCCTCTCGGCCCCGCGCCTTTTGACCTCAGACAACGAAGAGGCCGAAATCGTCGTGGGTCAGAATGTCCCCATTATCACCTCAAGGCTATCTGATACAGGCAGCTCAGACAGCCTTGCGCAGAGCGTTTCGATTGAGCGCAAAGATGTCGCTCTCACTCTGCGCATTACCCCACAGATCACAGACGGAGATAGAGTCCGGCTGAACATCTATCAGGAAACCACCAATGTAGTAGATGAATCCAATTCCGTTGGCTCCGTCAACGATGTCGGGCCCACCTTTACCACCCGCAAGCTCTCCAACACGGTGCTAGCTCGCAATGCCCAAAGCATCGTTCTCGGTGGTCTGATTCAAACCAATAGACAGAATGCCGAAACCAAGGTGCCGTTTCTCGGGGACATCCCGCTGCTTGGCTTCCTTTTTCGCTCTTCTTCTGATACGGAGAAAAAAACCAACCTGCTGATCTTCATCACCCCGACGATTATTGAATCAGCTGGGGACATGAACGAAATCACTACAGGAAATCGTACCGAATTTGACGAACTGCGCCAGGAAATGGGGCACGAACCCGGCGTTCTGGAGCTAAAGTAGTATGGATAACACACACCGCCTTGGTCAGATCCTGTTACGCCAGGAGAGTATCTCCCAGGAGGAGCTCGATACTGCCCTGGAAGAGCAGGCAGAGCGCGACCAACTCCTGGGGCAGTTGCTTCTCGCGCGCCGCGCTCTCACCCCGGTTCAGCTGTGTAACGCCCTCGCACAGCAGTCCGGCATTCCCTGCGCCTCGCAGCTGCCCGAAGCGGTAAGCGAGACCGCGCTGCTGGAACTCCTCCCCCTCAACTACGTCAAGGAGCACGGCATCATGCCGCTCGAATGGGAGGATGAGTCGCTGCGTGTGGTTATTGCGGACCCCTATGCCACTACCGCCATCAATGATCTCGAAGCGCTGGTGGATGCGCCCCTCAACCTGTGTCTCGCTCCGGCGGAAGACATCCTCGGGCTAATCAACCGCAGCTACGAGATCCACGCCGGCGGCGCCTCGGAGATGGTAGCAGACATGGATGGGGATCAGGATGGCAATGCGCCGAGGCTGGAGCCGGATGACCTCCTCGACAGCAGTGACGAAGCCCCGGTGATCCGCTTTGTCAACAGCCTCATCACCCAGGCGTACAAGGAACGCGCGAGTGATATACACATTGAGCCGTTTGAAAACGAGTTGGTGGTGCGTTATCGCATCGACGGCATTCTGTACGAGGTGCTACGCCCCCCCCAGAACGCGAGTGCCAGCATCAACTCGCGCATCAAGATCATGGCGGGGCTCAATATCGCGGAGAAGCGTCTGCCCCAGGATGGGCGCTTCCGGGTACGCATTGCGGCCAAGGATATCGATGTCCGGGTATCTTCGCTGCCCACCGCCTTTGGGGAACGCCTGGTGCTGCGCCTGTTGGACAAAAGCAGCAACGTCCTCGCCCTCGAAGATATCGGCATGAAGGATGAGCTGCTACGCCGGGTGGAGAAGATGATCGCATCCACCCACGGGGTATTTCTGGTTACCGGCCCTACCGGGAGCGGTAAAACCACCACCCTGTATGCGGCCTTGAGTCGCCTGGATCGCAAACAGAAAAATATCATCACGGTGGAAGATCCCATTGAGTATCAGCTCAGCGGAGTAGGACAGATCCAGGTCAATGCGAAAATAGATCTTACCTTTGCCAACGGTCTGCGCTCCATTCTGCGCCAGGACCCGGATGTAATTATGGTGGGGGAGATCCGCGACCAGGAAACGGCAGAGATTGCAATTCAATCAGCCCTTACCGGTCACATGGTGTTCTCCACCCTGCACACCAACGATGCCGCCGGGGGTCTTACCCGCCTGGTGGAGATGGGGATTGAGCCATTCCTCGCCGCCTCATCGGTGGTGGGCATACTGGCGCAGCGTCTGGTGCGCTCGATCTGTCCCCACTGCCGCGAGACCTACACCCCGGAAACCACCATGCTGGAGCGCCTCAACATCGACCCGGATCAGGGGCACACATTCTACCGCGGGCGCGGATGCGCCAAATGTATGGATATAGGCTACCGGGGGCGCACCGGGGTGTACGAACTCCTCAGCATTAACGAGAAGATCCGCGCCGCCATCCTCGCCAACGCCGACGCGGGTACCATCCGCACCATGGCAATAGAGGGCGGGATGACCCCGCTGCGCAACGCCGGGCTGGAACTGGCACGCCAGGGGATAACCACCCTCGAAGAGGTGATCCGGGTTACGCAGGAGGAGAACTAACGTGCCTCTGTTTGACTACCACGGCTTCGACCAGAAGGGGAAAACCGCCAAAGGCACGGTGGAAGCGGGAGGAAAGCGCGCTGCGCTGGAGAAACTGCGGCGAGAGCAGATCTACGTCAGCAGTATTACCGAGCAGCGGCGTAAACGTGCGGAATCGCGCGTGCGCCAACTTCTCTCCTCATCATCTATCCGGCTTGGCACCAACGAATTGGCGACGAGCACCCGCCTCCTTGCCACTCTGCTGGAAGCCGGAGTACCCCTGGATGAAGCCCTGGCGTATCTGGTGGATCAGAGTGATAAGAGCTCCCACCGCCGTCTGTTCGGGCAGATCCGCGACTCGGTGCTCCAGGGGATGTCCCTCCACAAAGCGATGGAGGAGCAAGGCAAGGCGTTTCCGCAGATGTACCGTCACATGGTCCAGGTGGGGGAAAGCAGTGGTTCCCTGGATAAGGTGCTCCTGCGTCTTGCCGATTTTCTGGAGGAACAGGCGCGTCTGAAATCCAAAACCCGCGCCGCCCTCGCGTATCCGACACTGATGGCCCTCGTAGGTTCCGGGGTACTCCTGTTTCTGGTAACCTTTGTGGTACCCAAGGTAACCCGCATGCTCACGGATATGGGCCAGACCCTCCCCGGCCCGACCCGGTTTCTGATCGCCCTCAGCGACTTCCTCAGCTCCTACGGCTGGGTTATGGCACTCGCCCTCGCTGCGGGTCTGATCGCCCTGGGGCGCTACCGTGCCACCCCCAGAGGACGCCTGAAACTCGACCGCGTAGTCCTGAGGTTACCGCTGCTCGGCAACATAGTGCGTACCATAGCCACGGCACGCTTCAGCCGCACCCTGGGAACCCTGCTGCAGAGTGGCGTCCCCCTGTTGCAGGCGTTGGAGATCAGCAACAGCCTGCTGCAAAACCGCTATCTGCATCAGAGTGTGATCGACAACACCAAAGCGGTACGCGAGGGCGCGAGTCTGGCACAACAGATCCGCAGTGCGGCCCTGTTCCCGCCGCTGATGGCGCAGATGACCGCCATCGGGGAGCGCAGCGGCAATATGGACACCATGCTCCTCAAGGTTGCAGACAACCAGGATCGCGAAATTGAGATAACCCTGGGCGGTTTACTTTCCCTGCTTGAACCGGTGATGATTCTGGTGATGGGCTCGGTGATCGGATTTATTGTCCTCGCGGTACTTCTCCCCATCTTTCAAGCGAGCCAGGGGCTCGGATAAACGCCAATAAACTCGTATATTAATTGATATTTAAGACAACTATATATTAATAGCCCACAGGAGATAAAACATGAAATATTCACCTTCCAGATTCCACACCCAGCGCGGTTTTACCCTTATTGAAGTCATGGTCGTTGTGGTCATTCTGGGGATTCTTGCCGGCCTGGTGGTTCCCAGACTGCTGGATCGCCCCGAAGAAGCGCGGCGCACCAAAGCGGTAATGCAGATCAAGAGCATAGAAGAAGCGCTGGCGCTGTACAAACTGGACAATGGGATGTTTCCTGAGACCAACCAGGGGCTCGAAGCACTGGTGGAAAAGCCGGAGAAAGGGCGCATACCCAACAAATATCGCGAAGGTGGATATCTGGATAAGATCCCCCAGGATCCGTGGGGCAACGATTATGTATATCTTTCTCCCGGTCTTAACGGCGACTACGACTTGATCTCCTACGGCGCGGATGGTGAATCGGGTGGCGAAGGCGATGATGCGGATATCAAGAGTTGGGAGATTGAGTAATTCCCGCGGCTTTACCCTGGTAGAACTCGGGATGGTGGTGTTCCTCCTTGGCTTGTTCGCCACCTTGAGCATCCCGCTGTTCTACTCCGGTTCTGACTCGTCCCTGCATGCTGATGCACGCAAAATCTCTACCGCAGTGCGGCATCTGTACAACGAAGCCGCCATCAGCGGGGCGCAGCACCGGATTCGCTGCATGCTCGAAACCGGACGTTTTGAGTTTGAATTTGTCGATGGAGCCGGAGAATGGCGTAGCATCGAAAACAAGCGCAGCGCGCTGGAACTGGATAATAATGTGCGAATCCGGGATATCTGGAGCGAAGATGTAGGGGAGGTCAGCAAGGGCACCGCCACCATCAACATCTATCCCCAGGGTTGGTTGCCGGCCACAACCATTCATCTACAGAGTGGCTCCGGTTCCAAAACCAAAGATCTGAGTATCCACCTGCTCCCGTTGAGTGGACTGGCCGAAATTGAAGAGGGCTACCATGATTTTGAGGGCTAACTCCTCTCCGCAGAGTCAGAGAGGGTTCACCCTGCTGGAGGTGATGATCGCCGTCGTAATTGTGGGTACGGCCTTTGTCGCGTGCCTGAGCCTCGCGAATCAGTGCATACACAGCCAAAGCAGGGTTGAACATATCACCACCGCGACCATGCTCGCAAAGCACAAAATGAGCGAACTGGAAGCCCAGGCGCGCACTAGCACCGCAACCGATTCGGAACGCTCCGGCACCTATGAAGAGCCCTACGCGGTATATGCGTGGGAGGTGGAATACCTTCCCACCCCGCTGGATGGGGTGGAGCAGGTACAGGTAAGTGTGCGCTGGGGCGCTGAAGAGCAAAATGATGAGGTGATTATTGATTCATTTACCTTCAACTAAAGCTCGCAGGGTTTCTGCACCCCGCTTTGAGCGCGGTTTTACCCTCATCGAGATTCTGGTGGCAGTAACCATAGCAAGCCTGGTTCTCACCGGAGTGTACGGCATCTTCAGTCGTGTCAGCAGTGCAGAGCGCGAGGTGCGTGCGCGCGCTACGTGCTACCACCATGCGCGCAGTATCGTTAATCGTCTGCAGCAGGAGTTGGGAGCATCAGTGCTCCTCCACAACATGCCTGATGCTGAATTTCGTAGCGGAGAACAGGGATTCCTCACCTTCACCTCAACCTCGGTGCCTCAGGCCGATGGTGAGGTAACCCTCCAACAGGTGAGCTATCGCATTGAGGCACAGGACGAAAGCGATACCCTGCGTCTGCAGCGCTACAGTATCCCCGTGTATGCACTCCAGGACGATCCGCAGTGGCGGCGTTTGAGCTCGAAAATCGTCGAGTTACAGTGGAGGTTCCACGATGGCACCGGCTGGAACGACACCTGGGACAGCAACACGCGCAGTGGATTGCCGCAAACGGTGGAATTGCGCCTGGTTCTCGCATGCGAAGGACATGAGGTGGAGTGCGTAACCGCCTTCGACATTCTCATGGCGGGGCGAGGGTAATGCATAAACTCCAGCAACAGGATGGAATGGCGCTTCTGCTGGTTCTGGCCCTCACCGCGTTGCTCTCCGCGCTCGTGGGGGAGATGGCGTTCAACTCCTACGTCGATCTGCGCCTGGTGGAGACCTTTCGCGACCAGACCAGGGCCGAATACGTGGCACGTGGAGGGGTAGAGGTGGGACGCCATCTGCTGAGCATCGACACCAACGAATACGATGGCGCGACAGAAGCATGGGCGCAGGGGGTTCCCAACTATCCGGTCGGAGATATCGGCAGCATCAGTATCGAAATTGAGGCACAGGACGGCAAGGTTAACCTCAATAACCTGGTGGGGGCAAACAACAACCCGGATGCGGTAATGGTGGATCGCTGTGAACGTCTGTTTGACATTCTCGGGATCCCCGACCCGCAGGCGCATGTAGATGCCCTTATCGACTGGATTGATACGGATGATGATCCGCGCCCTGCCGGAGCCGAAGCGGGTTACTATGCGGCGCAGCCGGGTAACATTCAGTGCAAAAACGCCCCCCTCGACACCCTGGATGAACTCAAGGTGATCGCCGGCTTCAGTACTGAAGATGTGGAGGCATTGCTCCCCCATGTGAGCGTACACGGTTCCGGCAAGATCCACCTCAATTCCGCGACCCCGGAGGTGCTGTTTGCCCTGGCCCAGGAGATGGACCCGGACACCGCCGCCCTGATTGCAGAGCAGAGCCGCGAACGGCCGTATCGCTCCCTGGAGGAGTTACAGCTGTTGCCGCGCTGGGAGGATTTTTACTATGCGATCTCCAGATATCTCAAGGTTAAAGCGGATATATACACGATCCACAGCACAGCTTATGTGGGTTCGAGCCCTAAAAGGATAAGTGCCACGCTGGAAAAGTCATCGGGGACATTGCTGTATTTACGCATTTTATAGCGCCAGAGCAACTACCAACTAAAGGCATTAAATATGCTGGCATCGTCCTGGATTTACGTTTTAACTGTTGCCAATATAGAAACTTGAACAGACTGGGTTTACCACTATGATACAGCGCAAAGTCGGGTTTGAAATCACCCCCACCTGCATCCG
>JAWOFA010000158.1:0-5643 GCA_046482505.1 Desulfuromonadaceae bacterium
ACACCAGATCACACACAGAACAATAGCGATACTCACGCGCATTTTTACGCGCAACCTGGCGCCCCCGCCTGCGTCTGGTGGCGGGTTCACACCAGAAAAGCTCCGAATCCGGCGCGCAACATAAAGGGCAGGCTTCAGCTTTACTCTGCACGGGAATAGCCCATTCCTCTTCACTTAAGGTGACAGTCAAATGACAAAGCCCATTCGCCGTCAGAGTTCTCAGGGCGAATGGGCTTTGATTCGGAATATTTCCTGGTTTTAGCCGCTTATCACTTCTCCATCTCTTCCATCAGGGTGGCATGTGCTGCAGCGAGGCGCGCAATAGGTACGCGAAACGGAGAGCATGACACATAGTCGAGCCCGATCTTGTGGCAGAAGATAACGCTGGAGGGTTCACCGCCGTGCTCGCCGCAGATCCCCAATTTGATATCGGGGCGGGTCTGGCGCCCTTTGGCACAGCCCATCTCCACCAGCTGTCCTACCCCGCTCTGATCCAGCGCTACGAACGGATCTTCGGGGAAGATCTCGCGCTCGACATAGTAGGGGAGGAATTTACCCGCGTCATCGCGTGACAGACCGTAGGTGGTCTGGGTCAGATCGTTGGTGCCGAAGGAGAAGAACTGCGCCTGACGTGCGATCTTATCTGCGGTAAGAGCCGCCCGCGGGAGCTCGATCATGGTGCCGATAAGGTATTCCACCTTGGCATTATATTGCTCAATCACCGCATTCGCGACGCGTTCGGCGTCAAGGCGCAGGATTTCGAGTTCTTTTTCCTCCGCAATCAGCGGGATCATGATTTCAGGCACGATAGCGTAGCCTTCATTCACTACGAGCTCGCACGCTGCTTCCATAATCGCGCGCACCTGCATCTCGTACACCTCAGGGAAGGTGATCCCCAAACGACACCCACGGTGCCCGAGCATGGGGTTGAACTCGTGCAGGGAGTCCATCTTCGCCCTAAGCTGATCCACACTTACATCGGTAGCCTTGGCAATGGCCTCAAGTTCCCTGTCCTCGTGGGGGAGGAATTCATGCAGGGGGGGATCAAGGAGGCGGATAGTCACCGGCAGCCCCTTCATCTCACGGAACAGACCGAGAAAGTCTTCCTTCTGCATAGGCATAATCTTCGCCAGGGCTTTTTTGCGCCCTTCCACATCTTCAGCGAGGATCATCTCGCGTACGGCCATGATGCGATCGGCTTCAAAAAACATGTGCTCGGTACGGCACAGGCCGATACCTTCGGCCCCAAAACCACGCGCAGTTGCTGCGTCGGCGGGGGCATCCGCATTCGCCCGCACTTTCATGCGGCGGAAATTATCCACCCAGCCCATGATGGAAGCAAAGTCGCCGGTCATCTCGGGCTTCACCATGGGGACACTTCCCTCCATCACTTCGCCACTGCTCCCGTCGAGGGTGATGATGTCACCTTTCTTGAATACCTTGCCCTTGGCATCGGTGAACTGCTGCGCGGCATAGTCGATCTTGATACCGCCGCAACCGGAAACGCAGCATTTGCCCATCCCGCGCGCCACTACGGCGGCGTGGGAGGTCATGCCGCCACGGGCGGTGAGAATCCCCTGCGCCGCATGCATCCCGTGGATATCTTCGGGGCTGGTTTCGATACGCACGAGGATGACGTTGCGTCCGATTTTTCTCTCCTCTTCCGCTTCATCCGCAGAGAAGATAATCTCACCACTGGCAGCGCCGGGCGAGGCGGGGAGCCCCTTAGCAATCACGGTTTTTGACGCCTTCGGATCAATGGAGGGGTGCAGGAGCTGGTCAAGTTGCTCGGGCGCGATCCGCAGGACAGCATCTTTTTCGCTGATCAAGCCTTCTTTGACCATATCTGCGGCAATCTTCACTGCCGCTGCAGCGGTACGCTTGCCGTTACGCGTCTGAAGCATGAACAGGCGCCCCTTCTCGATGGTGAACTCGATATCCTGCATGTCGCGGTAGTGGTTTTCCAACTTGTGCTGGATATCCACCAGTTGCGCATAGCTCTCGGGCATCACCTCTTCCATAGAGGGGAGTTCGCCATCGCTGCCCGCCTTGTTGATGGACTGTGGTGTGCGGGTACCGGCAACCACATCCTCACCCTGGGCGTTAATCAGAAATTCTCCGAAGAAACGCTTTTCCCCGGTTGCAGGGTTGCGCGTAAACGCTACCCCGGTGGCGCAGTCGTTACCCATATTGCCAAACACCATGGACTGTACATTGACTGCGGTGCCCCACTCGGCAGGGATATTATTCAGACGACGGTAGGTCTTGGCGCGCGGATTCATCCACGAACCGAACACCGCACCAACAGCACCCCACAGCTGCTCCATGGGGTCATCAGGGAAGGTTTCGCCCAACTCTTCAGTATACTTGTTCTTGAATTTACCTACCAGATCAAGGAGATCTTCAGCACTTAGATCGGTATCGAGCTCTACACCACGCTCCTCTTTTTTCTGCTCCAGAATATCTTCAAGAATTTCACCTTCGAGCCCTTTAACCACGTTGGAGTACATCTGTACAAAGCGGCGGTAAGAATCATACGCAAAGCGTTCATCGCCACTCTGGCTGATAATACCCTGTACAGTTTTATCGTTAAGCCCCAGATTTAGAACGGTATCCATCATCCCCGGCATGGAGGCACGTGCCCCGGAACGCACAGAAACCAGGAGAGGGTTGGCATCGTCGCCAAACTTCTTGTCCATGAGTTTCTCTACGCGCTCGAGATTCTGCTCCACCTCTTCACGCAGCCCTGCAGGGTATTCACGCTCATTTTTATAGAACTCTGTGCATACCTCTGTGGTAATGGTAAAACCGGCGGGAACAGGCAGACCGATCGAAGTCATCTCAGCCAGGTTAGCCCCTTTACCCCCCAGCAGGTTCTTCATCTCCGTAGTACCTTCAGCTTCTCCATCGCCAAAGAAGTACACATATTTGACAGCCATCTTACATCCTCCTCACTTGTGTAAATAAATCAGACAATTCCCCCGGTGTCTGTTCTATGCCGCCAGACGGGAAAAGTCCGCCAGGCCACTAAACAGACTGGAAACTTCGGTAAGCAAAGCCAGACGATTGGTTTTCACCTGCTCATCTTTGGCCATAACCATTACATCATCAAAGAAAGAGTCCACCGCCGGGCGCAGAGTAGCAATGGCATGCAGTGCCTCAAGATATTTCCCCTCTTGCATAGCCGTATCTACATGGGTGCGCACTTTATTCAGGGCGGCATGCAGGTTGGTCTCACTCTGAGATTCAAACAGTTCGGGGTTAACCTGTGCTTCTACTCCACCACTGATAATGTTGCCAACGCGCTTAAAGGTCGCAGCAAGGGGCTCAAAATCATCCTGATTTTTCAAGGTATTCAGCGCCTCTACCCGTTGGCGCGCATCCAGGACCTGTTCAAACCCGGCACTGAGCACGGCATCCACAACATCTGGCGCTATCCCCTGGGCGGTGAGCATGTTGACTAAACGCAGGCGAATAAACTCCACCACATCGCTTTCCACCTCGGCGGCAGAGCGGGTGAGCTTTACTTCGAGCTGTGTTACCGCCATATGAACCAGCTCCGGAATTGAGATTCTAAAGCCGCGCTCAAGGATGATGTTCAACACCCCTATGGCACTGCGGCGCAATGCGTAGGGATCAGCCGTACCCGTGGGTATGAGACCAACGCCGAAACAGCCGCATATGGTATCTATTTTATCCGCTATGGAGATAAGTGCCCCTATATTGTCGCCCGGCAGATCTCCACCGGCCTGAATAGGAAGATAGTGTTCGTAGATAGCGCGTGCTACGCGCTCATTCTCCCCTTCCAACAGGGCGTATTCGCGCCCCATCACCCCCTGGAGCTCGGGGAATTCATTTACCATTCCCGTCTCCAGATCGCACTTGGCCAGGGCAGCTGCGCGTTCGGTAAGCTTGACATTTTCCGGATCAAGGTTCTGGGCAAGATGGCGTGCAAGGGCGGTAAAGCGCTGTACCTTTTCGTAACTGGTGCCGAGTTGTTGTTGATATACCACGTTTTTCAGGGCTTCAAGACGTGATTCAAGCTTCTGCTTCTGGTCTTCGTGCCAGAAGAACATCCCGTCTGCGAGACGCGCACGCAACACACGCTCATTGCCATTAACCACCACCTGCGGATCAGTAGCTGCAATATTAGAAACGGTGATAAAACGGGGGAGCAGCTTTCCCTCCTTATCCGCAAGGGTGAAATAGCGCTGATGCTCCTTCATGCTTGTGATCAGGAGTTCATCGGGCAACTCAAGGAATTCCTCATCGAAATGTCCGCACAGAGGAACCGGATACTCAACCAGATTGACCACCTCATCCAGCAGCTCCTCATCCAGGTTGAGTGTACCGCCAACCTCTGCGGCTATGCCCTCGATCCCCGAAGCGATAATCTCTTTACGCTCCTGCGGATCGACAATGACATGGTGCGCGCGACATTGAGCAAGATATTCACTGCAGGAGTTAACTGAAAAACGCCCGGGTGCCATGAAACGGTGTCCACGTGACTCATTGCCCGTCTCGAGGTTACCGAAGTTAAAAGGCACCACCTCTCCTCCGTAGAGAGCAACCACCCAGTGCACCGGTCGCGCAAAACGGATATCCAGATCCTTCCAGCGCATCGATTTTTTGAAGCTAAGGTTGCTAATAACGCGCTGCATAAGTTCTGGAAGAAGTCCTGCAACCGCCTGACCTTCTACAACCTTGGACACAAAAAGATAAGTGCCTTTTTCGGTTTGTTTTTCAGTCAGATCAGCCACTTCCACTCCCTGGGAGCGTGCAAAGCCGAGGGCAGCCTTGGTGGGGTTACCCTGGTCATCAAATGCTACCTTTACGGCCGGTCCTGTAGCTTCAATGTGCTGCTGTTCCTGCTCTTCTGCCACCTCGGTCACGCAAACCGCTAGGCGGCGCGGGGTAGCAAAGGTTTTTATCTCCCCGAAGGGGATCCGGGCCTGCTCAAACCCGTTGCGAAACATGCGCTCCAGATCACGCAGGGCCACCGGGATAAATCCAGCGGGTATCTCTTCGGTGCCTATCTCAAGAAAAAGCTCTTTAGCCATGTCAATGCTCCATATACTTCACCGGCCTGCTATGCATGTAACGTCTGCAGGCGGGTATTTTCGGGTCAGGCTTCTACTTCTGCTTGAGCAGAGGAAAGCCGAGTTTCTCGCGTTGGGCCACGTATTCCTGAGCACAGCGGCGCGACAGGTTGCGCACCCGCCCGATATAGTGGGCACGCTCCGTTACCGAGATCGCCCCGCGCGCATCCAGAAGATTAAAGGCGTGGGAAGCCTTCATAACAAAGTCGTACGCAGGGAACACCAACTCCTTTTCAGCCAGTTTAATGCATTCCTGCTCATACATATCAAAGAGCTTGAACAGCATATCGGTGTCCGCTTCCTCGAAATTGTACGCTGAGAATTCCACCTCAGTCTGATGGTGAATGTCGCCGTACTTAATCCCGTCAACCCACTCCAGGTCGTAGACATTGTCCACCCCCTGCAGATACATGGCGATACGTTCGCAGCCGTAGGTGATTTCACCCGAAATCGGCTTCAGGTCAATCCCGCCCACCTGTTGAAAATAGGTAAACTGAGTGATCTCCATACCATCGAGCCAGACTTCCCAGCCCAGCCCCCATGC
>JAWOFA010000079.1:0-15579 GCA_046482505.1 Desulfuromonadaceae bacterium
GCGCCGCTGGGCTGTATGGGCATATCTTCAATGGCATTAAACGGGCTCTGTATAGAGCCGATGGCATGGATATCCATATGGTCTAACTCCTTCTTGTTTAACAAATATAGCAACTGTTCAGTAAGGCCTTGTGGCACCCATGGCCGTTAAGCCGATGTTTTCATCTCGAAGTGCGAATCCTGCTGCTCGCGCGTCAGGGTAGCAGCATTGGCACATTCGCACAGAAAAAAAGCGCTCCCGGCATAGAGCAGATCATCCTTTAGCTGGTTCCCGACCTCTTCCCAGTTGGGGAAGCCTCGGGTTACATATCCCTTACCAAGCTGATGCGCCATGCGTTCACAGTGAAAATTCCCCACCAGCACCGAGTAATCCTCTTCTTTTCCGCCCAGAGAGCCCAGATCTCCCACTATGACGTGTTCTGAGCGCACGTGTTCCAACACCGCCGAATCTGTGGGGGATACGGCATACTGCACCCGCCCCCCCGCTTCATACAGGGTAGCGCATATGGACGCCAGCTGATCGGGCTCCGCAACTACGGCAAAACCGGTTTGTCCCAGAGAGAAGTGGGTATCCAGCATGGCATCCTGCAGACGCTTGCGCCAGCGCCGCACGGATGCAGGTGGGGTCTTTGTCCCACTTTCGCGTAGAAGCACCTGTGTCAGTTCATCAGTGGCAATGAGTCCGCCCAGATGGGGGGAATGATGCCAACGCATATGCGGATTTTCACCCTGTAGAGCCTCGGCACATGGGCGCATCGATTCACCCACACTCAGCACCAGAGAGGCATCAGCGAGGGATTCAATCTGCGCCACCTCTATGCCGCCGCTGCTCAGAGCGGCCTGCTTTTCTCCCAGATGTCCATCCAACGAGGTGGAAAGATCGGGCAGAGCCAGAACCTCGTAACCGAACAGGGCGATAAACTCTTTTATCCGCTCCACCTCCAGCGGCTGCATACTCACATGGGGCAGCAGAACCGCTTTATGCGTATTGATGCTGGTTGTAGGCCTGCATATCTGGTTTATAAGTGCAGTACATGTCAGAGCCCAGCCACTTTCAAGGCCACCACTATAGTCGGGGGTATTGACATACACCAGAGGGGAATCAACCTGCTTGGCCACACGCTGAATATCATCTCCTTTGGTCTCAGGCAGACCACTGGTATACAGACCGATCAGCGCCGGCCCGCCCTTCTCAGAATATACCTTGGAGCTGACATTTTTAACCGCTTCGACGATGCTGTAATCCCCGCCGTCAAGGACTGCGACTACATCGGTCACTGCGGTAGTCTGTAACGCAATAGGTTCATTGAAGTGGCGCGTAAAGTACACCTTGGTAAAACTCGCACACCCCTGCCCACCGTGCAGCAACGGCATACATCGATCCACCCCGAGAAACGCCAGGGTTGCGCCCATGGGTTGAGACAGCTTTACCGGATTGATCTGCAGCGCAGCGTTATTTTTTTCTACTTTTCCCATGGTGCGTCCTTTCCTGCAAGGGTGAATACCGGATTTTCGAGGGCATTTTTTATGTCTTCAGCCAGATTCAGCAACCCGGCATAGGCTCCGTAACTCCTCTTTTTTTCCTGATTCACATCGATAAACGCGATCTGTTTTTTCAACGCCGTATATAACGAGCGCCCGCCGGCAAGAAGCAGATGCGCCCCTTTCTCCTCTATCAGGGGGGCCTGTTCTGCACCCGGGTTCTGCATAAGAACCCCATCTGCGCCGAGATATTCCCTGGCTTTTTCCTTATCCGCTTCGGTAGCTTTCCCCACCGAAGTTGCAACCACCTCTATCCCCAGATCCTGCAAAGCCGCCGCAATGGACCAGGACTTGTTTCCTCCGGTGTTCAGGATCGCTTTTTTGCCCGCAAACAACTTGCGGTAAGGGAGCAGATTCTCTTCAAGTCGGGCCTCTTCGCGTTCGATCAACCGCCGCGTGCGTTCTATCAAGTCTCTGTTGCCCAGGGCTTCGGCAATGGAGAGCAGCGCTGCGGATGTATCACGCTTGCCATAGAAGGACTGAGAGATCCATGGGATGCCGTACCTTTCCTCCATCTTACGCGTAAACGATATCAGAGATTTGGCGCACACAATGACATTAAGCCGTGCCCGGTGTGCCGCCTGAATGGACTCAATTCGCCCATCCCCACTCAGGGTCGCAAGCACCCGGATTCCCAACTCTTGCAGCAAAGGGGTATATTGCCACATGTCTCCGGTCACATTGTATTCACCGATGAGGTTGATATCGAAAGGGGTCACATATTCCGGTTCCCTGGTTCCAACCAGATAGCGCAGCAGGGTTTCCCCGGCCAGGCGGCTACCGAGGTTCTTGCCCCCGACAAAACCGGGCGCATGTACCGGCACCACCGGGATGGCATAGGTCTCCTGCGCTGTTTTGCAGATCTGGTCAAGATCGTCCCCTATCAGGGCGGTAACACAGGTGGAATAGACAAATATGGCCCGCGGAGAATAGTCAGCAGCGATTTTGTCAATCGCATGCTGAAGTTTTTCCTCCCCACTGAAGATCACGTCGTTCAGACTTACGTCGGTGGTAAAACCCATCTGGGTGAAATCCCTCCCCGCCCAACTGGTATGTGTTGCACGGGTCTCCCAGCTTGCGCCCACGCATGTCATGGGGCCGTGAACCAGATGCGCCGCATCCGCATACGGAAACAGGGAGATCTGCGCCCCTTCAAACGCACATCCGCCACTGGTGGCTCCGGGCTTCGGCGCTGAACACGGTGTTGCCTTGTGGTTATTATGTGCACAGGCAGGCTCATCAAGAAAATCCTTTATCTTCAATTTAGCTGTCACAAATATGCTCCTCTTTTGTTTTCAACATCTTAATTTTTCACCACTACTATCGGCATGGGCCTGTGATACCCCTGCACGTGTTATTACTCTCCGTTGCATACATCATTCCGAATATAAAAAGCGCGCAGCTGGGCATTATTCATCCCTTTTACATGTAATTTTGCAGGATATAATTGTGCAAAAAACAGGCACATTGCGTATTTTTGCACCACATCTCTGCCCCCGCTCCAAATATCGCAGAAGCTTACCCCCTGCGATCCCGCACTCTGAAGCAATTAAATCTTCGGGCACACCCTTTGCACATTGAAGGTTCGTGGTCAGCACCTCCGGGTTGCTGCCGGATGTTCATCGAAGGTCTATGCTTCAAGGAGAGGATCATGCTTAACTCATCAGAGGTACCCGACAAACGCTTTCAATACAGTGACATATACAGCAATCAAAATGCCGCGCAGATATGGGTGAGTGACACAACCCTGCGCGACGGAGAGCAGACCCCCGGCGTTGTTTTCAGCACCGAAGAAAAATTGACCATGGCGCGCTGGCTCGCCGATATTGGCGTGCCCGAACTCGAATGCGGCATCCCTGCCATGGGGAGGGAAGAACAGGAGAGTATCCGCGCCCTGGCTGATCTCAACCTCCCTGCACGCCTGCTGACCTGGAACCGTGCCCTGGAGCAGGACATCCAGGCTTCCATCGATTGTGGCATCCGTGCGGTGGATATCTCCCTGTCGACCTCGGATCTTCAGATTAAGAACAAAATCCGAAAATCACGCTCCTGGGTAAAGAAACAGCTGCGCACCGCCCTGCGTTATGCGGCGCGAAATAATCTGTATGTATCGGTCGGAGCGGAGGATGCGAGCCGCGCGGATATAGGCTTTATTCTTGAACTGGTGCGCATCGCGGAAAAAGAGGGCGCTGCCCGATTCCGCTTTTGCGATACCCTCGGGGTCCTGAATCCGTTTACCACCTATACATGGATAGCTGAGCTTAAAAACGCCACGGAGCTGGATATCGAGGTGCATATGCACAATGATCTGGGGATGGCTACAGCCAATGCGATTGCAGGTGTCCATGCCGGGGCAAACTATATAAGCACCACGGTAAATGGTCTGGGAGAGCGTGCCGGGAATGCCGCCCTTGAAGAGGTGGTTATGGCCTTAAAACACAGCTGTAATATCGATACCGGCATCGAGACCGCTGAATTTGCCGCATTATCAGACTATGTCGGTGAAGCGAGCAGTCATAAGGTTCCTGCCTGGAAAGCGGTGGTTGGGAAACGGGTTTTCTCCCACGAATCGGGACTCCACGCTGATGGAGTGATAAAATACCCGGCCAATTACGAAGGTTTTGCCCCGGAAGAGGTGGGCCTGAGGAGTGAGCTTGTGGTGGGCAAACATTCGGGGCGCAGTGGACTGTTGCACAAGCTCAAGCATCTGAACATTGATACCTCGTGCCTGGATATCGATCAGCTCCTCAATCAGGTGAGGCATCTTTCCTCTACGCACAAATCCGCCCTGGAGGATAAGGATCTCATTCAGCTATGCCGCGCACACTAGATAGCCGATTCCTAACCGGGCAATAGCGGGTACGCTTTTTTTATCTGGCGGATGGAAAGGTTGTCATGGGAATGACAAAGGTAAATGTACTCCCCTGACCCGGCTTAGATTTAAACAGGATGTCGCCATTGTGCTCCTGGGCAATCTTACGGCATAGATAGAGACCGAGACCGGTCCCCTCCCCTTCGGGCTTGGTAGTAAAAAATGGGGTGAAGATTTTCTCCTGCTCCTCCTGCTCTATACCGGGGCCTGTATCACTGATGTGGATCTGTACCTCTTTACCTGCATGGACACAGGTGCGGAGAGTGATGGTTCCAGGATCTTTCATGGCCTGCACCGCATTGGTAATCAGGTTTATACATACCTGCTTGACCTGATTGGCATCTGCAAGTACCGGCTCAATCTCACCCAGTTGCTCATCAATTGAGTGTCCGGCGCGCCTCACCTCGTATTTTATCAGAGTCAGTACCTGACGAATCACCTCGTTGCAATCCACGCGGGATAATTCCGCCTTGCTGTTGCGGGAAAATCCGAGCAGGCCTGTGGTCAATGACTTGAGGCGTTCGATCTCGGATTCAATCTGCTCAAGCAGTTCGGCAGAAAAGGAGCCCGGGTCGGTCTCACGCCCAAGCAATTGCGCTGCATAGGCGATGACTGCGAGGGGGTTGTTTATTTCATGCGCTATGCCGCTGGAAAGACGTCCGACCTCTGCGAGTTTCTCCGACTCTATTATCTGATCCAGCAGACCCTGGAATTCAGTGATATCGTCCACGATTATCACCACACCGATGGTGGTGTCACCGTCAAGCAGCGGGCTCAAACGCCGCTTCTGTACGCGACGCTTGCCGTTGACATCCTGATGCACCAGTTCCATGCGCTCCGACTCCCCACTGCTGAGAACCTTGTTCAAGCGCCGATCAAAGCGTTCCGCAAGCAATTCGGGAAACAGAGTCAGCAGCGGGCGCCCGAGTACACGCGCCTCTTCCATACCACTGACCTGTTCCATCCAGCGATTCCACGATGTGATACATAAGCTTGAGTCCAGGGTGTATATCCCCAGGGAGGTACTGTCGAGGATGCGTTGATTGAACTGATGCAGCATGCGATAGCGCTCTGACATCTGCTCCATCTCTTCATACATGCGCGCATTTTCAATCGCACTCGCCGCCTGCGCCGTCATGGTCTGCAGAACCTCAATATCGTCTTCACTAAAGGCGTTGGGTTCAACGCTTTCTACATTAAAGACCCCCACCAGGCGATCCTGAACCACCATGGGAACCACCACCGCGCTGTGCGCACTGGGGATGCCGGGGAGATAGTCTGGATCACTGCTTACCTCCGACACCACCACGGGAGTACCGTTTGCTGCAGCTCGCCCCATTATCCCCTGCCCAAAATTGAGGGGCTGTTCGAGAACCTCGGGTGGATAGCCGTAGGATGCAGCAACTTCGAGGGTTGCCCCTCCGTTGTTCACCAGACGCATCACCGCGTTATCGAAATGAAAAACCTCACGCGTTATTTCCAGGATTTTATCCAGCAATTCCGGTAAAGTTCGCAAAGTGATCAGCTCGTTGCCTATTTTCTGATATGCCGTGAGAATTTTCCGGGTCTTAGAACTACTATGTGGCATGAGATATATAACCTGTAGGGTTCTTCGTGCAGGAAACACAAAGTTACCTGTGCCAGAGCTGTTCAGTCAGTCAGGCACAGGTAGAAGAATATTTTAATTTCGGTATTTTCAGGCAGTCAGAAGTACCGCTTCAGCTACTTCCTGCAACGTTTTGCGTTTGTCCATTGATAGTTTCTGCAGTTTACGATACGCCTCCTGTTCAGACATCCCACCAGACATCAACACGCCCTTGGCCCGATCTACAACCTTGCGGGTTTCGAGGCTCTGCTTCAGTTTTGAAACCTTATCTTTGAGATTGGACACCTGTATAAACTGATGAATTGCCAGGTCAATAGCCGGCAACAGCTGTTCATCCCGAAACGGTTTTACCAGATAATTCATGACACCTGCTTCACGCGCCTTTTCTATGGTTACAGGGTCAGTACTTCCAGTGAGAAGGACTATGGGTGCCGGAGCCTGCTCTATTATACTTTCAGCTGCTTGCACCCCGTTCATCACCGGCATCGACACATCCATAATCACCAGAATGGGTTTGTGGGTTAATGCCAAAAGCAGGGCTTCCTGACCATTCTGCCCCTCGATAATTTCATCGAATCCAAAACGTGCCAGAGCTTCAGCCACCTGGCGCCGCAACAAGGGTTCGTCATCTACTACTAGCGCGGTTTTCATTTAATCTCCTGTGATGGCAGGGTAATTAGCCCACTCTTCTACTTACCGGGTAGATTTTTTTGCGTTAATACCGTGCTTGCTGTTGCTGCAGCGGCTCAATGGTGATAGCAACGCGGCGATTCATCTGGCGTCCGGAAGAAGTATCATTTCCGGCAATGGGTTGACTTTCGCCGTAGCCGATAGTGCTTATACGCTGGGGCACCACCTGATAATTAATCAGAATGGTTTTGACCGCTTCGGCACGGCGCTCCGAAAGGCGCTGGTTGTACTCCTCGGTACCGCTGCTGTCGGTATGCCCTGCAATCTGCAAACGGGTCTGCGGATATGCATTCAACACCTCGGCCACGCGCCGTAACTCGTCAAATCCTCCAGGTTTAACCGTTGCTGAATCTACATCAAACAGTAGATCCGACTTGAAGGTTACCGCCAGGGTTTGCGCGTCACGGCGCACGCTCGCATCTTCTACACTGGCAAGATTCTGGCGCATAGCCTGTTCCTGCTTTTCCATATAGTTAGCAAAGAAACCGCCGGCGGTCCCACCTAAAGCCGCGCCGACACCGGCACCGATCAGTGTCGCCTCGGAGTCGCCGCCAATAAGCTGCCCCAATCCTGCTCCTACAGCGGCCCCGGTTCCGGCACCGACTGCGGTACCACGCTGGGTCTTACTCATGGGCTGAGCGCAGCCAGCCAAAGCCATGGCCATAACCAGAATAACAATAATTGTTCTTCGCATATTAATCCTCCGTTTTTAAAATGGCAGCCAGACAGGACAGGTTATGCCCTCCTGCCTGCCTAAGGTATTGCGACAGGGGTGGCAATGCCACCCTACTTCTATTCGCAGTTGTTAAGCCTGCTGCTATAAAACCAGAGGCAAGTGCAATCCTAACACATTTCGAGTTCTTATGCCCCGGTTTATGCTCAGGGTGATTATGCGTATAAAAATTTTTCTGCAGACACACCCATTTTTGTTTTGACATTTGTGTCAAAGCTGTGCATTATCTACCTCAAGTATTAGAAATTCAGGTTAAACGCGCACTGAAGCGCACTACATAGATTTCTTCCTGTGGCAACAACGGCGTTGCGGAGCAGGTAGGTAAAGGCAAAGGCGCCTTGTTTCCATCGATTTCATATCGATGTGAAGCAAGGCGCCTTTTTTTGTTTTTAATCCGCAACAAAAGGAGATCAGAGGGATGAAAAAGATCGAATGCATCATCAAGCCCTTCATGCTCGAAGAGGTAAAGAACGCCATTACCGACTTCGGAGTCAGCGGCATGACCCTGAGTGAAGTCAGGGGCTTTGGACGCCAGAAGGGGCACACCGAGACGTACCGCGGCGCCGAATACCAGATTGACTTTATACCCAAAATCAAGCTGGAGCTGGTGGTCGCAGACACGCAGGCACCCCAGCTGGTTGAGGTGATTCAGCAGGCAGCACATACCGGCAGCATTGGTGACGGTAAAATATTCATAACTCCGGTAGAGCATTCGGTGCGTATTCGCACTGGAGAAACAGCAGAAAAAGCGCTCTAGACCGAACAGATTCAGCCGCGCAATATTATACCCATAGTGACTTAACGGAGATTTAAGATGAAAACCAAAATACTCTTACTTACGGCGCTTCTCTTCTCAGTGCCAGGCATGGCTCTGGCGGAGGAAGCATCAATCAGCGAAATCACCTACATCCTCAACACCTTCTCGTTCCTGGTCAGCGGTGTGCTGGTAATGTGGATGGCAGCTGGATTTTCCATGCTCGAAGCCGGGCTGGTGCGGTCCAAAAACGTTGCCACTATCTGCCTGAAGAACATCTCGCTCTTCAGCACCGCCGGACTCCTCTTCTACATTGTAGGCTACAACCTCATGTACATGAATGTGGATGGCGGCTTCATGGGTACATTCATGCCCTGGGGCGCAGATGATACTGCTGCCCTGGCCGGAGACTACTCCGCCGGCTATTCCAGCGGCTCCGACTGGTTCTTCCAGATGGTGTTCTGCGGTGCCGCATGCTCCGTGGTATCAGGTTGTGTAGCTGAGCGTATCAAGCTCTGGTCATTTCTCCTCTTCTGCGCCGTACTCACCGGCATCATCTACCCCATCCAGGGTTCATGGGTGTGGGGCGGCGGCTGGCTTGCCGAGATGGGCTTTTCCGACTACGCCGGTTCTACCCTGGTTCACTCTGTAGGTGGCTGGGCCGCACTGACCGGGGCCATCATTATCGGTGCACGTAAAGGCAAGTACCGTTCTGACGGACGCATTAATCCCATGCCCGGTTCCAACATCCCCCTCGCAACCCTGGGTACATTTATCCTGTGGATGGGGTGGTTCGGGTTCAACGGTGGTAGTGCGTTGGCCCTGGGTGAAGCAGGCGCGGCTATCGAGCAGGGTAATGTCTACATTAACACCAACCTGGCCGCATGCGGTGGTCTCATCGCAGCCATGATACTGGTACAGATCATGTACAAGAAAGTTGATGTCACCATGGCACTCAACGGTGCCCTCGCAGGTCTGGTAAGTATCACGGCAAGTCCTGCAGCACCTTCACCCGGTGCCGCTGTTCTTATCGGTGCCGTGGGTGGTGTTCTGGTAGTACTGGCAATCCCGATGTTTGACAAATTCAAGATCGACGATGTTGTTGGTGCGCTCTCCGTCCACCTCGTAGCCGGTATCTGGGGCACCCTGGCCGTACCGCTCTGTGACAGCGAGGCGAGCTTTGTGACCCAGTTCATCGGAGTGGTTGCCATCGGAGCCTTTGTAGTGATCGCCAGCTCACTGGTGTGGCTGCTCATCAAAGTCACAATCGGTGTGCGTTGCGATGACAAGGACGAAGTAGTCGGCCTTGACGTAGCGGAGGTAGGTCTCGAAGCGTATCCCGACTTCCAGCCCATGAGCTCAAGCAAACGCTGATTCTACAACATAGTTGAATCTACCCGGCACCCTCCAGTGCGGAGGGTGCCAACCCAAAAACACATGTAACTTACAGGAGAAAGAATAATGAAATCACTAAAGAACATCATCCTTGCCACCATGCTCTTCAGCGCTGCACTGTGCAGCACCGCCTCTGCAGTAGAGGTTTCCGGCGGTGCCTATGTCGGGTTCTACGACAAATATCTCTGGCGCGGCTTTGACCTCAGTGGCAGCGAACCGGTCATGCAGGGTGGGGTTGATCTAAGCGCCGGGAGCATGACCCTCAGCTACTGGACCAATCTGCAGTTGAACACCGATGATGCAACGGGCCTAGACGCAGGTGACGCATCTGAAACGGATATCGTCATCGACTACAGCACCGATATCAACGATATGCTTAGTCTCAGTGCAGGCAACATCTTCTATCAGCTGGATGGGATGGAGGATACCAACGAACTCTATCTTAGTCTGGGACTCAACACCCTGCTGAGCCCTACCTTCAGCATATACTACGACTGGGACAAAGCCGATGAAACCGGGCTGTTCTACACTGTGGATGTCAGCCACTCCATTGATCTTGCAGATTCTTTGAGCCTGGGGATGGGCGCGCTGGTGAGCTATAATCAGTCTTCAGATTACTCTGTCGGAGACTACGATGAACTGCACAACTATGAACTGAGTGCTTCTCTGGACTATGCAATTGACGCCAATTACAGCATCAGCGCATCCGTTATGTTCTCCGATGGGATCAGCGATGAAGCAGAAGATGCCATCGACAGTGAAGTCGTATCCGGAGTATCCGTGGCATTCAGCTTCTAAACCTGTCTACACACACATGACCTGATGGAACGGCACACCGTCAGGTCGGCAGCCCCTCTCTACTTTAATCAAGTTTAGAGGGGCTGCTACTTTTTCAGGCAGGAGATACTCGCACGCAATTCTTTCCCGCCTCTTTGGCGGCATAGAGCCCGGCATCAGCAATCTTTATCAAATCATCAATCCCTTTGCTGGACCCACTCTTATCAGCCACCCCCATGCTGATACTCCCACGCCACATACCCTCCCCGACACGTATCTTCAGCTCAGCTATCTGGGCATGAATATTCCGCCCCAGATATAACGCCCCTTCGAGATCGGTATTGGGGCAGATAATCAGGAACTCATCCCCGCCAAGGCGGCACACAATATCATCCGTACGCACCCGGTCCTCCAGATTCCGTGCGAGCTCACGCAACACCTCATCCCCGGCATCATGGCCATACTGATCGTTGATCTGCTTGAATCCATCCGCGTCCAGCATCAGCAGAGCCAGCGGTTTATTCTCCTGCTCGCTTTCCTGCCACAGCTCCTGTAGTACATGCATGGCGCGCCGTCGATTGGCCAGACCGGTCAAAACATCGGTAGAGGCAAGATAGGTGAGGGTTTCGTTGGCTTTCAGCAGCTCCTGGGTTCGTTGCGCCACCTGCGATTCTAGGGTGGCGTTGAGTTCTTTGAGCTCCTTACTGCGCACAGAGACCTGGCGAAACAGATTGTTGAGGGAGTTCAGGAGGAGTTCGGTGCTCCGGTCACCATACCGGGTCGAATTTTCAAACGCCTCAGATGGTGACTTGCCCCCTTTTATCGCCTCAACCTGGCGGGCCATCTGCGCATCACACCCGAGGATGTGGTACACCAGCCAGTTGAGAAGGAAGTCGAACAGATGGGCGGCTGAATCCCTCTGCGCCAGGGTGGTCTCCTCATACATCTGCATTACATCAGAGAGAAAACCGTTATGCACCTCTTCATGAAATTCCACATGGCGCGGATCGACCCTGTAGTGCGCCATAGCCTTTTCCTCTTCATCGAAGTGGTACTGGGTATAGTCTGCAAGTTCCTGGAACAGTTGCTCCATAGCTGCCGGAGATACGCTGTCTTCGCTCAGCTGCTTACCAAATTGGTTGCTGAGCTCCACCAGATAGCGATGTTGCCTGTCCACCTCTGAAAGCCCGGTTTCGAAGCTTTTTTCCCACACAAACAGTTCCATCCTACCTCCTCATAATATCTTCAGAAAATATCCCTATCGGCTACACATATCCACGCCCGTCATACCCTCCAATCAAAGGAAGGATAATTTCAACTACCAGTCCACCACTACTTCCGCAGGAGGCACAGATACTCCCACTATGGATATCTACTGCACGTTTGGCTATCGCGAGCCCGATCCCGGTGCCGCCGGTGTGGCGTTCGCGCGCTTCGGCCACGCGATAAAAGGGGATAAAAAGCTTCTCCAGTTCCTCTTCTGCCACTCCCGGCCCCTGATCGCGCACCAGAATGTGTGCATGTTCTCCTGCGATGCGCAACTCTACCTCTACGCGCGTGGCAGGAGCAGTATAGCGCACTGCATTGCGAATTACATTTTCAAACGCCTGTGCAATCAGTTCCGGCACCGCATATACAATGGCAGATTGCGCTCCGTTAAGTTCCACGGCAATTTCCCGCTCAGCCGCTTCGTAGGCTGCATCATGCACAATATCCCCGAGCAGTTGCCTGAGCTCCACCTCTTTGCGCGCCTTGAGAGTGTCGGCATGCTCCATACGGGTGAGCTCAAGCAGCTGGCCGATCATGCTGTTCATGCGCGCACTTTCGAGCTCTATCCGCTGCAGACTCTTTTCCTGTTGCGCACTACCCTGTTCTCTGCGTGCGAGTTCAAGGGCAATGCCGAGACGGGTAAGAGGGGAGCGGAGTTCGTGGGAGATATCACGCAACAGGCGCTGCTGTCCTTCAACCAGAGCTTCAATCCGCGTAGCCATATCATCGAAATCTTCAGCAAGGGCGGCAATTTCGTTGCGCCCCCGAATATCGCAGCCCACCCGGGTGCTCAGATCACCTGAAGCAAAGCGGTGTGTGGCACGGCGTAACCGCGTAATGGGCGTAACCAGCGAACGTGCCAGCACAAAGCACACCAATGCCGTAAGACCGAGGACAAAGAGTAACTGCCATCCGAGCAGACCGCGAGTCAGTTCCGCAATAATATGCTGTGGTGCCGGACGGCGCGGTAGCCAGACGGCGGCCACGTAGCGCTTGCCGCTGTCACTTTTCACTACAGCAGCAAGAGCATTGCGATGTCCGCGAATGGGAAATTCCACTTCATCGGTCTGCAGTGCACGGATAACCACATTCTGCATCCCACACGCTACTTTGCTCTCCAGCAGAGGGGCGGCACGGTTATCAAACAACAGAATCGTCAAACCATGTTCTCGCCGGATTCTTGAGGTAAAATCCCTGAGGGCCTCAGGACCATGGCGTTCGTAATGACGTACCGCTTCAAGGCCATACTCCTCCACGGCCCGCTGGGCCAGTTGGCGGTGCATAGCCGGAGGATAGTGCTGATCGCGAAAGATGGTCAGTGCCATTATAGTCACCGCTACCAGAATCACCAGGCCCCAGAAATACAAAAATATTCTAAAAAACAGACTCTGCATCCTCAGCTCACTTCCGGGTCTGCGTACATATATCCAACATTTCTTACCGTGATGATACGCTCGTTTGTGCCTCCAGCGACATCCACGTAAGGGCCGAGTTTTTTGCGCAATGCACTTACATGCACATCCACACTCCGGTCATAGGGGGAATTGCGCCGCCCCAATACCTCCTCGACGAGGTTCTTGCGACTCACCACCTCACCCCGATGGTGTGTCAGCATGAGTAGCAGGTCAAATTCCGCCGACGTCAGGTCCACACTCTCATCCGCCCGTTTTACCCTCCGACTCCCGGGATATACGCGCACATCCCCAACTTCGAGCACTTCTACACCTTCCGCATCCTCACTTCCAGCTGCTCGTCTGCGCTGTGCAAGACGCCGGTCCACTGCGCGGATCCGCGCCAGTAGTTCGCGCGGATTGAACGGTTTGGGCAGATAGTCGTCCGCCCCGAGTTCAAGCCCGACAATGCGGTCGATCTCTTCACCGCGTGCAGTGAGCATAATCACCGGCACCTGCGATTCTCTGCGGATCGCACGTAATACGTCAAACCCGTTCATACCCGGAAGCATCACATCGAGGATCACCAGGTCGATCTCCTGTTCAAGGGCGGCGTGCACCCCGGCATCACCCGCGTAAACGCTGAGAATATCGAGCCCTTCAGCGCTCAGGTAGTCGTGCAGGAGTTCGCACAATTCGTGATCGTCATCTATGATTAAAACTTTACGCATACCTTTTTTACCTCCCAGTCACTTTCTATCCCATCAGAGCAAACCTCAGCAAAGATTCAACACTTTTGCAGGAGCGGCTTGATCCGCACACAATCGCGCCTGAAGGAGACTTCTACAGCGCTGTTCCGGCATGATTTCAGCCGGAATCCAGATTTTGCGCGGCTGAGGGTCTGGATCCCCAAAAGAAACACTCGGGGACAACGGGCTGCGAGTCGCCCAATAATTACAGAAAGACATTCTATCTTCTGTCCCGACACCACGGGGTAAAATATTGTTAAGCTGAACGGGCAAATCACCAGCGATCTTTACATAACTTTACCTCTGGTGCACAGCTCTTAACCCCATCCATCTTATATATCGGTTACTATGAACATTATAAGGTAAGCAGATGGATCTTCCCACACACGGTCAAACCCAACAGATGAAGGAGCAGAACATGAAACATCTCAGCATAATCAGTATTACCGTCCTTACGTTGTTACTTCTCAGTACCAGTGCCATGGCCTGGAGCAACTGCAAGACCAAGCGCTGCAATGCAGACGGCAAACAGACACAGCAGGAGAATCGTGTCGAGCGCATGGCAATTATGCTCGATCTCAGTGAAGAGCAGCAGAAGCAGATGGCTGAACTGCGTACCGCCCAGCAACAGCAGCGTGCTCAGATGCGGACAGATCTTAAAGAAGCGCATGCGCAGTTGCGTTCCTCACAGCCTGATGCTGAAATTGATACCGAGGATTTGAAAACCGCAGCACGTACCTACGCAGATCTCAAGGCGGCAATGCTGGTCAACAAAATCGAGCACAAGCAGCAGATGTTTTCTATCCTGACTCCGGAACAGCAGGAGAAAGCTGCAAAGCTTAAGGCCATGCACTCCCAGTGCGGCAAAAAAGATCAGTGTAACAAGGGAAACTGCTGCGCTACATGCACCAACTGCAAAGCTGATTGCTGCCCGAAGAGCTTTCACAAAGGTAAAGGATGTAATGGTCAGAGCAAAAAAGCCGCCATGGACTGCGGTAAGCAGAGCCCCTGCATGAAGAGCCGCTGCCGCTAAACTTTTGCGAGGGCAAAACATACCTCAGGGTTGTCGAGTTCCTGAAAATACACCTAAAAAACGGATTTTCTCCAACTCCATCAAAGCTAGTCCCGATCAGGAAGACCCTGATGGGGACTAGCTCACCTTCCAAGACTTCCCGTATCCCGGACGCCCCACCACTTCCACACCAATCCAACCCCACAACAAGGGTTGAAATTTACAAAATCCAAAAGTGATACCAGCCCTGCATCGCCACTAACAATGCAAATCGAAAACAGAGCATTTTCAAAAAAAGCCTCTTGTTTTCAGTTATTTGTATTGCTGCATTGGTTTTCAGCTGGACAGCATTAATCCAGCATCAGTATTTTCCTCACTGAAAGACAACGATTTCCGCGCCTGTTTGGATAAGTTTAAATCTCAAACAATGTCTGTTATTCTCAAGAAGTTACAGTGGTTAAGTGGCTTTTGATTTAACGAAATGCGCGGAATTCCCCATCCAGAACCTCAAAGTTTGGGTGGGGATGGATAGCGCGGTTTAGGTTTGCGGTCGTTCCTGCTTTTGGATGTATTGTTTTATGGTCTCAAGTGGCGCACCGCCGGTAGTTAGCAAGCAATAGGCTCTTGTCCATATTCCCGGTTTTCCCCAGTAAAACTGCTTTAGATGTTCACTATACTCTTTTGACAGCAGGCGGCTGGTGACAGTTTTCAGGCTATTGATAAATTTGCTCGGCATGATATTGGGGTGCATTGCCAGGAGCAAATGGCAATGGTCCGCTTCTGCGCCAAA
>JAWOFA010000128.1:0-21298 GCA_046482505.1 Desulfuromonadaceae bacterium
CAAATATTACTATATACGAATAGATATTCAAAGGCTTTTTGAACCGATATTCTGCACGCGAATTTCAAGCTGTTTTTTTCTGGTTTATATTGCTTTAGCTTCAGACTTTCGATTCGCGTGTGTGTTGCTTTTTCCTTTTGGTTGGCGTAATGTTCGGGCGCTGTGCGGCGCTGTTATACGAATCAGCGTAACTCTTCAGCTTGAATAGTTGCGATTCAGTGATGCTTCATTGTTGAGGCGCCGCCATTGCAGTTGTGTGTGAATGAATTTTTCTGAAAGTGTTGTATATGCTCCTTGCTATTGTGATGTTCTGTGCCGGTCTTCTGTTGCTCTACTTTGGAGCAGAGTCTCTGGTGAAGGGTAGTTCAAGCCTCGCTCTTTCGTTTGGTATCCGACCTCTGATCATAGGTATGACGGTAGTCTCCTTTGCCACCAGTATGCCGGAACTTCTGGTATCACTGCTGGCGATGGGCAAGGGATCGTCTGATATAGCGGTGGGAAATATCCTAGGCTCCAATATTTCCAATATCGCTCTGGTCCTGGGTGTTTCGGCTATGGTGGTTCCATTAAGCGTGCGCCAAAGTCTCCTGAAACGCGAACTTCCTTTCATGCTTCTCGCAACCATGGTGCTGTGGTCTCTGTGTCTCGATCATGTTCTTACGCGCCTTGATGCGTTAGTGCTCCTTTCCCTGCTCGTGTTTTTTATCTACTACTGCCTTAAAACCGCGCGCTTAAGCGGCTCTGATCTGCCACTGCCGGAGGAATCCATTGCGCGCCAGAAACAATCGCGCCGCCAAGACTGGGTTTACATCCTCGCGGGAATAGGGGGACTAGGCTTTGGTGCTGACTGGATGGTGGGTTCAGCGGTGTTTATGGCGCGCAGTATCGGATTGTCAGAGCTCTTTATCGGCACCACCATTGTCGCTTTGGGCACAAGCCTGCCCGAACTTGCGGCCTCGCTCATGAGTGTGGCAAAAGGGGAGATGGATATCGGCATCGGCAACGTAGTGGGCAGTAATATTTTTAATATTCTGTTTGTCCTTGGGATTACACCGTTGTTCGCTCCGATTGCGGTAGAGGCTTCGGTACTGACCTTTGAACTCCCGGTAGTTATGCTGTTCAGCGTATTAATGCTGCCGCTTTGCGTACACAAGTATGTATTGGGACGCGGCAAGGGCATCCTGCTGGTCGCCGGCTATATCCTGTTTATCCTGGCGTTGCTGTATTGGAAGTAAGGTCGCCGAAATATGTGCTAAAGCTAATAGCTCAGTTGCGTGCTACAGACGTTTTTTTAGTAGCCTTGGCGCTGCTCCTTATGATGTTGCCCCAGGCTGTTTCAGCGCACACCTTTGAACTTCCACAGCGTCACACATACCAGCTATCGTGCCTGTTTATTCCCGCTGCGGGGAGAATAGATCTAGAACTGAACCCCCACCCGTCAGACTCTGAAAAGATGGAGGCGCGGGTGGATGTGACCTTTGAAGGGCTGGTCGGATCCTTGAGCAGGGCACGCGTGCAGCATTATGTTTCCACACTGGTGATGAATCCAGACACTTCGGTAACCGGGGTGCACCATCGACAGGAGGTCGAAGTTGATCATGGCGGGGAGCGCATCCACTATGCATGGGAGTGGCTCAGAAACGCCGACGAGGATTCTTTTCTGGCGCGCCGCTTTTGGGGTGGAGAGCAGAAGCAGTTAACCACACTCAAAGGCGGGGCAGATGTGGTGTCCGATATTCTCAGCCTCATTTTACGTATTGGTGCAGTTGTACACTCACACCAGCCTCCAGCAGGTCGGCGTGAATACACCCTCCTCGATCCGGAGGGAAATATCCGGGTACAAGCCCACTTTATTTCTGTCGAGAACACAGAGCCTGCGCAAACGCGAGTGCGCCTCGATTTTTCGCGCAGCCCCCTGACATTGGGGACTTCCAGGCTCGAGTTGTGGTTCAACTCCGCCGGAGATATTATGCGCGGTCGTGTCGCCGGTGCAGGCGGTTTATTTCCCTTGAATTTCACTCCTGTTGAGGAGTGACGCTTTAGCGTAATATAGAGGCCTATTCATGATACAGGGAGACCTGGGACAGCCACGGATGCTTAAATTTCTGATGGTGCTCACTATTGCAGCTGCGGCCGGGCTACAGAGTTGGATGATACTCTTCAACAACTTTGCCGTCGATGTTGCCGGGCTCAACGGCCAGCAGATCGGGGTGATCGGCTCGGTGCGCGAAATCCCCGGTTTGCTTGCGCTTCTGGTTGTATATGTACTCCTGATTCTGCGAGAGCACCACCTTTCCGCGCTTTCCATCGTAACCGTCGGAGTGGGGAGCATTATGACCGGGTTCATGCCCACCTTTTCCGGCCTGATTATTTCGACCCTGGTGCTCAGTTTCGGCTTTCACTATTTTGAAACCACCAATCAATCTCTCACCCTGCAGTACTTTGATAAACAACGTGCTCCCCTGGTGTTCGGCAAACTCCGCAGTCTTTCTGCTGCAGTAAACATTGCCGCCGGCGGTACAGTGTTCTGTCTCGGCTTTCTGTTCGAGTATAAAACCATATTCATACTTATCGGCATTTTTGTTCTGGGCCTCGGGGTGTGGGGCTTCACCCAGCATCCTATTGATCGCCATCTTCCGCCCCAGCGTCAGAACATGCTGCTACGGCGCAAATACGCCCTGTTTTATTTTCTCACCTGTTTGGCGGGGGCGCGGCGCCAGATCTTTGTTGCCTTTGCAGTGTTTCTGATGGTGAAGGAGTTTGATTGCAGTGTGGTGCAGGTGGCAGCGCTGTTCGTCGTCAACAATCTGATCAACTATTTCCTCAGCCCCGTAATCGGGCGCGCTATTGTGCGCTTTGGAGAACGCAAGGTGCTCTCTTTAGAGTATGCCAGCCTGATACTGGTGTTTGTAGGCTATGCATTGACGGATTCTCTTGCAGTGGTAATGGTTTTGTATATTGCCGACCACATCTTCTATAATTTTGCCATAGCGATCCGCACCTACTTTCAAAAGGTTGCCGATCATGAAGATATCGCTCCGAGTATGGCGGTCTCTTTTACCATCAACCATCTCGCCGCCGTGGTTCTCCCCGTAATTGGTGGCGCCCTGTGGATGATTGACTACCGCATTCCGTTCCTGGCCGGAGCGGTATTGAGTGCGATTTCCCTGTTTGCGGTGCAGTGGATCCGCACGGAGGTGGAGACAGTCTGAATGTTGTTTTTGTGTAATTAGATATATCCAAAAGATGGGAGTTAATGTGTGGGTTTTTTGTTGCTATCCTGCCAACTCCATGAGAAAAGAAATTAGTTATTTACGCCAATTTATAATCTCTGGGGTTGTATATGCAATTAGGATTAATCTGGGTATTAGCCGTATTTTTTTCTTTATTGTGTTCATCCACCATCCTCGCAGAAACCGATCCATCCCCGCTGTCCGCATCACCCCAGACCCTGCCTGACATCATCGTCCTTGATAGCTCAGCAACTACGACTTCAGGCTCTTCCATTCTGGAGCGTAATACCATCGATATCATCCCCCACGGAGATGGCAATGTTACTGATCTCCTGCGCGTGCTTCCCGGCATTCAATACAGCGAGAGCGAGCGTTCATCTTTGACTGGAGGGGAAATCCTCCCCGCAGAAATTTCCATCTCCGGCGGAAGAGTGTATGAGAACAATTTTCTCATTGACGGAATAGGCAATAACAGCCTGCTTGATCCAATGGCGGATAATCCCATGAGTGTTACCGAAGTGCCGGGGCATTCTCAGGAAATGTTTCTGGATACCTCCCTGATTGATTCCGTGAAGGTGCAGCGCAGTAATATCTCTGCACGCTACAGTGGTTTTACCGGCGGGGTTGTGGAGATGGAAACGCGCGATCCTTCTCAGGATTTCCAATTTCAGATAGGGGGTAGGACAACCCGTTCCGAGTGGTCATCATTTCATGTCTCTGATAGCGATGAGGATGATTTTCAATCTACTGAGGATTACAACAAACAATCTGAATTCAGAAAATACTCAGGGCATATGAATCTGGATCTTCCTGTTAACGATACCATGAGCATTCTGCTTGCATATTCTAATTCTTATGCGGAAATACCGCTCTCAATCCTGGGAAATGATGAACAGCAATATCGTATGTCGGAAAACTACCTGTTTAAATATCAATTTTTACCCAGTGCGGATACCAGCCTCACGTTTTCGGGGGCATACAACCCATATGAAGCCGAATATCTGATCTTAAATACTCGAAATAGTGATTTTACCGTTGAAGGTGGGGGCGTATCATTCAGTTTGAATTTGCAGCATAAGGTCGCGTTTGGCGAGTTTGAGCTTTTGGCCGGGTGGAGACAAAGTAGAAACGACCGCGAGGCTTCGAATGGTTTTTACGCCTGGGATTCTTCTGTTGAGTCTACAAACTGGGGCCAAGGCTATTCGTCATTAAGCCAGGAAGGGGGGTATGGTGATATTGAAAAATCCCAGGACACCAGGACAGTGGCGCTACATTTCAAATCCCGCCCTGTCAGAAGCTTTGATTGGATGAGCCATACGTTTAACTCCGGTCTGACATACGAAAAGACCACAGCCGAGTACTCTCGCACTGATGATGTAGTGATGTCACGCTGGGTGGC
The DNA here is from genome assembly GCA_046482505.1 of Desulfuromonadaceae bacterium. Taxonomy (GTDB): domain Bacteria; phylum Desulfobacterota; class Desulfuromonadia; order Desulfuromonadales; family Desulfuromonadaceae; genus JAIVHC01. The sequence goes on from JAWOFA010000128.1 coordinate 4,633, forward strand.
TAATAATGAGTTTGTTTGCTCCGAAGATGATTCTTACTGTCTTGGGGGCGAACAGTTTGCCCACTCGCTCATTGTCTATAATTCAGAGAAGACCGATGCTGAAGTTTCTTTTTATGATTTTTATTTGGAAGATGTCATTGATTTCGGAAAGCTGACCCTCAGACCCGGGATGCATTTCAGCTATAATGATCTGCTGAAGAACCATGATTACGCCTTTCGCAATGCCGTATTTTATGATTTTTTTGACAATGGTAGATCCGTGTTAAATGCGGGGTTCAATCGGTATTACGGTAAGACCTTCCTGACCTATGCTTTGCTCGAGGGTAGAAGCGGGTCCGAACTCTGGAAGCGCAGTCGCTATAGAGAAAAGGTTGATACAGATGGAGATGGTGAACCGGATACATGGGATTACGTAATTAAGTTGCAGGATGATGGAACCCCTGAGCCTTGGGATGTTCGGAGTTTGAGCTATCGTGAGGGGGTTCTTTCCCGATTGAATACCCCTTATGTAGATGAATGGTCTGTCGGACTTGAGCAGGAGATCTTTGGGGGTCTGCTTACCCTGAACTATCTCAATCGAAACGGTGAAGATTCACTGGTGTACAATGATGAAGAAGATGCTTCGGGCAACAGAATCAGGGTTTTGACCAATGCTGGAGACAGCAGGCATGAGGAGCTTTCTTTAACGTGGGAAGTTGCCTGGAACGCTAAGCATTCATTACTTATGAATGGTACATGGCAGAGGAGCTTTACGACTAATGAAACCTACTCCGATCTTGACGTTGAAGATATTGATGAGATTGTTATCTATCAAGGGCAGCAGAAATTCTTATCTGATCTGCCGCGCTCCGACTACAATCGCGAATGGAGTGCCAATCTGGTATATCGCGTAAAGCTGGGATATGGATTATCGTTCACCAATATCACTGAATATCGCAGTGGTTACACGGCGATACTTGATACCAAAGAGAACTTCAATTCAGAAGATGGTGAGCGTTTTGATATTTATTCGGATGTCTCACGCCCCAGTGCTACTACCTTCGACTGGAAGCTTACCTGGGAGCGTGATCTTGCTTCTGCAGGCAGTGTGATGCTCAGCGCCGAGGTGTACAATGTATTTAATCGCAAGTTGTACACCGGTATCGATGGGGAGTATGAAATGGGGCGCCAGCTTTGGGTAGGTATGGACTACACCTTTTAAGTGTTTATGAGCGCAATATGCATTAATTCTCCTAATGCTGGATAAGTTCCCATCTGGAAGTATCGGTTTTGTTTGGTATGTTTTTTAACGTCCCCGTAAGCTGGCTGCGTTTGTCGTTGAGGTTGAGAAACAGGTTATAGTTCCCGTGCGGAATATCTGCAGGTAATTTGAAAATCAGTCTGGTGTCAGAGCTTTGAGTAAGCTGCAAATTCATTGGGGGGGGAGTTCGGAGGATCCTTTTGGGTTGGAGGGTTAGGAGCCCGTCATTTCCGAGGTGAAACCCTTTTATGTTGTCCACCTTTCCAAGCATGCGTAGTTGTTCCGGATTCTGTGCATCAAACAGATAGGCGGAATCGTGCGACATTGCGCCCAGAAAGCCCTGGTTTAACTCCACCCTATTACAGTACCCTGATAGTTCAATGGAGCTCATAACCACCGGCTGATGTGGCTTGCGTACATCTATACTCAACAGGCCGCGGTAGCCGCATGCCGCAAATAAAAATCCATCAGAATAGATGATATCCAGACTTTTTCCCCCCGCTATCAGGTGCCCGGGGAAATCAATAGTTTCAGCAGGTCCCAGTTTGCCGTTGTGATTGAGGGAGGATATCTTAATCCCCTCGCCATAGTTGGCAATATATGCAAACCCCCCACCGAATGCGATGCTGCGCATATCACCGGGGATGTCCAGATCCGGGAGATATACAGGATGGTCCGGATTGCTGATGTCGAACACCTTCAGGCCGTCATTGGTGCACAGATACAGATTGTCTTTGTGCCCTTCAATGGCTCTTATCCTGAACTTTTGCCCTTTTGGAAATGCAACGATTTCTCCGGGTTCAAGGGTTCCATCCGGGGCTATCCGGGCCACGTGCAGGCCGGAATCCTTAAAGGCGGCATAGATCCTGGAGTCGTAAATGTTGTAGGCACTGAAGACGTTGGAGAATTCAGATAACGGGTAGGTTAATTCTCCGGTGAGTTTTAGCCTGCTATCCTTCATGTTAAGATAATAGAGTTTTTCTGCCTCTCGAATAGCTATGCCGGACGATGTTACGTGCCAGTTGATAGTTTCAACGCGTGAGGGGAACTCCGCGATAACGAGGTCATCGTGAAGCTTGTGGTGGGGACGCAGGTCAACGATGTTAACCCCATCAATATTGGAGGCGAGAACAGCATAGTGCGCGAATATGTCTGCACCAAAAATGCGGCTGCATGAATCTGTGGTGCTGGTTAATTTCATCCTGCCAGCTGAGTCCATAGAATACAGCGCAATACTTCCCGCTCTGCCGAAAACAGCGAGTTGTTCTCCAGACAGGGCAAGTCTGTCTGCGCGTATCGACGTATCGAGTGACTTTACAAATGTTGCTGCGCTGCTTTCATGCAGGTCCACAATCCCTACTCCGGCGTTGCCAATAGCTAAAAACAGTCTATTATCCTTGAGCGCATAGTCGCGCGGAATACCGTCAAGTTTTAGTTGCTGGAGCTTTTTGGGCTGTGCGGGGGTTTCATCTATTGCATAAATATGCAGCAACCCCTGTTTTTCATGTTTGCTGAGGATAAATAATCTATCCCGGGTAGCGTGCACGCGCAAGGGTCTGCCGGGCAGGTTGATATTGCTGACTATTTCCTGGGTCTCAGGTTCAAGTACACTTATGGCTTTCTTGTTGGCACTGCTGCCTTTCATGTTGTTGCAGACGTAGACGAGGTCGTGTGCAGCGGTTATATCGATTGAGATATAGGGAAGTTTGTGGGAATAGAGTATTTTAGCTTCCTCAGGGGAGGAAACATCACATGCCACGATACCATCGCTGCCACACGCAATATAGGCTGTGTCCCCATCTATTTTAAGGTGCCAGAGGAACTTGTTGATGTGGATAGTGCGCAAAATTTCCGGTTGCTGCGGATTGCTGATATCCAGTGCGATCAAACCGACATTACGACACAGAGCCCACGCGATAGAGCCTTTTACCTTGACATCGAAAACCCGCTCCCACATGAACTTTTTTGCCACAACATTACTGCAGGTGGAGTCCTGGAACAGCAGAGAGGCACGAATGTCTGAATCGAGGTTTTCCCCGGTTATCTCTAAAAAAGTGGAGGGGCTGTTTATGCTTATTCCCTTGATATGAGGCCTGTCCTCTTTGAAACTGTAAAGTGACACAAGCAAAGCGATAACCGCGGCAATGTAAAGGGTAATGGCGCTTATCCATTTGCCTCCAATCCCTGGCCGCTCTGTTTTTCTCATTTCAGGGGTATTCATCTCTGACCTGCCCCGCGGTTCTGTGGCAGATGTTTCTCGACAATCTTAAGTAGTTGGTGCCCCTTGAAGGGTTTGTGCAGGTAATCATCCATCCCTGCGTCGATACAGTGTTGGATATCCTCTTCACCCACATGTGCAGTAAGGGCTACAATAGGGGTGTGGATGTTGCGCTGACGCAATTTTGTGGTGGCCTCGTATCCGTCCATTCTCGGCATCTGACAGTCCATCAGAATCAGATCAAAATGATATTGTTCAGCTACACTCAATACATCATAGCCATTATCCACAGTGGTCAATGTATGGCCTGCCTGTTCGAGGAGTATCTGAACCAGCCTTTGATTAGTGTATTGATCCTCTGCAACGAGGATATTGCCGCACATCTGATCCTCTGGCGCCTTATCTGTGGTGGTGACCTCTGCGTTTTCACTTAGGTTTGCGGGAAGCTGAGCGTCAGCGTTTTGTTCAGCAAACGTTTGATCTTCTCCTTCCGGCCATTTGAAGTCACGCGAAAAGAGGGGAGGATCAGTGGTTGAACCGGTTACCTGGGTGATCAGGCTTTTGCTTTTCAGGGGTTTGGGGATAAACAGATCTATGGCTGAGTTATCTCTTCTTTTTTCGCGCAGGATCCATTCGTAGGGTGAGATGCATACAATGGTCAGCGGGATATCCCGGTGATCATCTGTGGCATAGCGGGCTTTTATATCTTGTGCAAGATTGAGGCAGTCAGCAGGAAGAGCGCTGTCGAGAAATATTAGTGCTCCGTTGATCAGATTCGCTTCTTGTTTTTGGAGTATCTTGCCTATGCCGCTCTTTGCCAGCTCAGCGGTTTCAAATACTGTAGGCTTTTTTCCCAATTGGGAGAAGTGGTATTTCAATACCTCGACCAGAGCTTTGTTGAGACTGATTATGCAGATGGGTTCGAAGTGCTTCAACTTTTCATCTCGCTGAAGCCATTGCTCGCCTACAGTTATGCTTTGTGCGGTAGTGTAGAACGGTAACTCAAGAGAGAAAACCGTGCCATGAGGTTCATTTTCAGATATGTTGACGCTGCCGCCCATAAGTTCGCAAAGTTGCTTTATGATGGTTAATCCCAGTCCGGTGCCCCCGTACTGACGCGAGGTCGAACTGTCCGCCTGGGCAAAAGCTTCAAATATCCCTGTCCTCATCTCCGGGCTGATCCCTATACCGGTATCCCTGACTTCGAGACATACCGAGCAGGACGCCTCTGTCTTTTTTACAGGATAAAGGGCAACTACAATCGTGCCATAGTGGGTGAATTTGATTGAATTGGAAACCAGGTTCAGCACGATCTGGCGCAAGCGCGCAGCATCCGCGTGCACTTCCTGCGGAATATTCGGATCAATAACCACCGTTATATCAAGCCCTTTTTGCAAAGCTCTTTCGGCTAGGACTTCAACCGCAGTATCTACGGTATCGGCGAGGGAGCAGGGGGCGAGTTCGAGCTCGAGCTTTCCGGCCTCAATTTTTGAAATGTCTAGCAGATCATTGATAAGGGTCAGGAGCGCATCTCCGGAATTGTAGATAGTGTTGACCATTTCCATTTGATCTGTCGGCAGAGGGTACTTCTGCAGTAGTTCTGCCATCCCCAGAACCCCTATCATCGGAGTGCGGATTTCGTGGCTGATGTTGGCAAGAAAACGTGATTTGGCCGCATTTGCACTTACCGCTTCATTCTTGGCGCGGTTAAGCTTGGTTATAGTGGCTTCGAGCTTTTGGTTGCTTTTCTCCAGCTCGCGCGTGCGTTCCTTGACTTGTTGCTTCAGGTCTGCGCTGTAGTTTTGCAGTTTCTGCTCGTGCTCACAGATCTGGTTCAGCATCGCGGTAAAGTTACCTATAAGTACGTTTATTTCATACATATGCGCAGAAGGTACTTCCGGATAAGAAGAATATTTCTCCTTCTGGATGATTTCACTCATATGGCGCGTTAAGCTGTAAAGCGGATATGTTATCTGTTTTTGCAATCGGGTTGCGAGCAGGAAAGCGATCATCAGGGCGCCGCCGAGGATCAGCGTCGCTGCGAGGAGAAACCACAGAAGGTTGTTGATCAGGGCATTGTTGTTGGTCTGTATGAAAATGCTGCCTAGGTATTCTCCATCGTGAAAAACCGGCACATATACGGTGATATGGGAAAAGGTATGATCTGATACGTCTTCGCCGTTGTTGATGGCTTGTAGCAGCAGGTTGCGCTGAAATCCTGGTTCCTGCAGTTCATCAGCAAAACTCGATTGATCACGGTTCAGATAGTGAGCAATAACCTCGTTGTCGCGGTTAAATACCGATGCAACTTCAATAGCCGGTTCTACCGCAAGAGTCTCGATAATTTTCTGGGCTTCCCACTTCTGGTTGAAGGTTAGAGCCTGCTTGCTGTTGAGAGCGACAATGTGTGCCAGGGTAAAGAGTTTATCGTTGATGTTGGAGCGAAAGTGTGCGGTCTGGATCAAGGCAGCGCTGATCAGAAACAGAAGCAGAACTACAGTGCTGGTGGCCATGACCAGGGTGGTTATTTTCTGCCCGATGCTTGTATTTCCGCGGTTTGGCATGCATAATCCAGTGTTAGTCAGGGGTTGGGGCGAATGAATTCTATTGGCGCCTGATAAATTACACGCCTTTATAAATCAGACCGCATCAGTGCGGTAGACATAGAGTATAGTGGATTCTAGTGCGACTTTTATGTAAACGTCAATAGCTGGGTCACATTAAATATAAATTAAATGTATGCGCAGCATGAACGCAGAAGGCGAAACCGCATACCCGATAGCAAGGAGATACGTTTGTGAACGTTGTGGATATATTTTCCATCCAAAAACATTACGCCACGCTGGATTTGCTTCGCGACGTCAGCTTTACCGTGGGTGAAAAGCAGAAGGTAGGGCTTATCGGACGCAATGGCTGTGGCAAATCTACCCTGCTGAAAATAATCGCCGGGCTGGAAGACGCCGATGGAGGCTATATCAATTATGCCAAAGGTACACAGGTGGAATATCTCGCCCAGGAAGCAGACTTTGACTGCACCCTCAGTGTCCTTGAGCTTTTACGCCAGCCCCTCGAACCTGTGTATGCGCGTCAGGAGCGTTTTGCATATATAAATGCTGAGCTTGAACGTGCTGACGCCGCTCAAACCGAAGCCCTGTTGCAGGAACAACAGGAACTGCAGAGCTGGTTTGATATGCACGGAGGCTGGGATGTGGAGCACCGCATCAACAGTTTGTGTAACCGCCTTGGTATTGGTGCGCTGGAGGTGCGCGCGCATGAGCTCTCAGGGGGGCAGCAGAAACGCGTTGCCCTTGCAAGGGTGCTGCTCGCACGCCCTGATCTGCTCCTTCTGGATGAGCCCACCAACCATCTGGATGCCCAGACGGTACAGTGGCTCGAGGAAGAATTACTCGAATATCCCGGTGCCCTGATTCTGGTAACCCATGACCGCTATTTTCTCGACCGCGTCGTAGGGCGAATGTTTGAGGTTGAAGGGGGGATGGTTGAAACCTACGAGGGCAATTACACCCAGTACCTGGCGCAAAAGCAGATACAGATGGAGCAGAAACACGCGCAGCAGAGCCGGATTCTCAACGTTTTGCGCCGCGAAGAGGCATGGCTTAAACGTGGGGCAAAAGCGCGAACCACCAAACAGAAAGCACGCAAAGGACGGGTGAAACAGCTGCAGGACAGGGTGGACAGCACCCAGCAGCGCGATGTCAATATCGAATTTGCTCCCGATTCCCGGGTTGGGGGGTCTATTCTCGAACTTAAACATCTGACCCTTGCGGTGGAGGATGAGGTCCTAGCCAGGGATTTTTCCTTTATTATGCGTGAAGGAGAACGCGTCGGGATCCTCGGCCCCAATGGATGCGGCAAATCGACACTGCTCAAAACCATAATGGGTCAGCTTGAGCCAGCAGCGGGAGAGGTGATCCTCGGGCGCAAAACCCATATTGGTTATATCGACCAGCAGCGCAGCGGTCTCGATTCGGATCTCAAGGTTACGGAAGTGCTGGGCCCCGGAGAATGGGTAGAACTTAACGGTAAAAAGCGACATAAAACCGGATACCTGGAAGATTTTCTCTTTACTCCTTTTGAGCAGCGCAAACTGGTGTCGGTGCTCTCCGGGGGTGAGCGAGCGCGTCTTTTGCTCGCCCTCTTGATGCTGCAGGGGGCAAATCTACTTATTCTGGACGAGCCCACCAATGATCTCGACATTCCCACTCTCCAGATACTCGAACAGGCACTGATTGATTATTCCGGCTGTGTCCTGCTGGTAACCCATGACCGCTATCTGCTCGATCGTGTGACCACCTCTATCCTGAGCTTTGAGGATAAGCAGGTCACTGAGTATGCTGGTAATTTCAGCGACATGCGTGCACAGAAAAATCTCGCCCACACAGATGAAGCAAGAACGCAAAAGGAAGCCGGGGCCAAGCCCGCAATTAACTCTCAAAATAAGAACAGGGAGAGCACATCCAGGCGTACTAAAAAGGGGTTGAGCTACAAAGAGAAGCGTGAACTGGCTGAGCTGGAAGATAAAATTGAAGACCTGGAGCAGGAAAAAGAGCGCCTCAGCCAGTTTTTAAGTGATGCCGGAAGTGCTGCAGGGAGCGAGATCGCTGCTGCAGGGGAGGAGTTTAACGCCCTGGAGCAGAGCCTGGAGCAGAGCTATGCACGCTGGGAAGAGCTCGAACTTAAAAACGGTGCTTGATAAAGGCACAGATGCCTGTTTTTAAATGGCTTTTTTGCGCTGCAAATGCAAAAAGGGCTAACACAGTTCGATGTTGACAGCGAACGCTTAAATTGTATACAGTGTACGGATTAGATGCGATATTTTTATAAGGTTTTAATGTAGACTCGGCTCCACTTTGGATGCATATGTAGCGTTGTAAACGTTTAATGGATAGAGCGCGAGCATTCGAATTTGATGCTGGTGTCGTTTTGTTCAGACCGTAACCCACGAAGGAGGAACAATCTGATGATCGAAGCATATCTGCAACATGAAGAAGAGCGGAAGGCCCAGGGGATACCTGCGCTGCCCCTCAATCCGGAACAGACTAAGTCGCTGTGCAGCCTGCTGCAGGATCCCCCGGCGGGCAAAGAGGATTTTCTGATGCACCTCTTCACCCAGCGCATCTCCCCGGGTGTTGATCCATCGGCTGAAATCAAAGCTGATTTTCTCGGCAAGATTATTAATAAGGATGTTAAATCCCCACTTATCAACCGTGTAGAAGCGGTAAAGATTCTCGGCACCATGATGGGTGGTTACAATATTCAGCATCTTATCGATGCGCTCAAGGATGACGAGCTCAAGGACGAAGCTGCCAAGGCCCTTTCATCCATGGTGATGATATACGATGCCTTTGATGATGTGTTTGAGCTCTCCAAGAGCAATGACGCAGCCAAAAAAGTTGTTGAATCATGGGCTGCGGCTGAATGGTTCACCTCCAAGCCTGAGTTCCCCAAGACCATCAAGGTCAAGGTGTTCAAGGTAGACGGTGAGATCAATACCGATGACTTCTCCCCTGCAGGCGATGCCTGGAGCCGTCCCGACATTCCCCTCCACGCGCTCGCCATGGGCAAGACCCGCTTCCCCGGCGGTATCGAAGAGATCGCCAAGTGGCGTGAAGAGGGCCACAAGGTTGCCTTCGTGGGCGATGTTGTAGGTACCGGTTCTTCACGTAAGTCCGCGTGTAACTCTGTGCTGTGGCACATCGGTGAAGATATTGATGCAGTGCCCAATAAGCGCCGCGCCGGGGTTATCATCGGTGGGGTTATCGCGCCGATCTTCTTCAACACTGCGGAAGATTCCGGTGCACTGCCGCTGCGCATGGATGTTTCCAACCTCAACCATGGCGAAGTGATTACCATCGATACCGAAGCGGGTAAGGTTACCGATGAAAGCGGTAAGGAACTCGCTACCTTTGAGATCTCCCCGCGCACCGTACGTGATGAGTACCGTGCCGGCGGGCGCACCCCGCTGATCATCGGGCGTAAGCTCACTGAGCGTGCGTGCAAAGCACTGGGCAAGCCCGCGCCGGATATGTTCATCGAACCCCATAACCCGAAGCCTAAGGCGGGCCAGGGCTTTACCCTGGCACAGAAGATGGTCGGGCGTGCGTGTGGCGTAGACGGGGTAATGCCGGATTCTGCATGTGAGCCGAAAATGACCACCGTAGGTTCTCAGGACACCACCGGTCCCATGACCGCGGATGAAATCAAAGAGCTCGCGTGCCTGAAGTTCCAGGCGCCGATGTTCATGCAGTCATTCTGCCATACTGCGGCATATCCCAAGGCTTCTGACGTTAAAATGCACAACACCCTGCCGCAGTTCATCGCCGAGCGTGAAGGTGTAGCGCTGCGCCCGGGTGACGGGGTTATTCACAGCTGGCTCAACCGTCTCCTCGTACCCGACACTGTAGGTACCGGGGGTGACTCCCATACCCGTTTCCCCATCGGCATCAGCTTTCCCGCCGGTTCCGGCCTGATCGCTTTCGCCGGTGCGCTTGGCTTTATGCCTCTGGATATGCCGGAGTCTGTACTGGTGCGCTTCAAGGGTGAGCTCAATGAAGGTATCACCCTGCGTGATGTGGTTAACGCCATCCCTTACTTTGCGATCCAGAAGGGTCTGCTCACCGTACCCAAGAAAAACAAGGTTAATGCGTTTAACGGGCGCATCCTTGAGATGGAAGGTCTCCCTGATCTTTCTGTAGAGCAGGCGTTTGAGCTTACCGATGCCGCTGCAGAACGCAGTGCCGCTGCCGGGTGTATCCAGCTTTCCGAAGATTCAGTATGCGATTATCTGCGTTCCAACATTGCTCTGATGGAGAGCATGATAAGGGACGGCTACGAGCATGCCGATACCCTGCGCAAGCGCATTGAAGATGTTAAAGAGTGGCTCAAGGATCCGAAGCTGCTGCGTGCGGACAAGGATGCTGAATATGCCGAGGTTATTGAGATCGATCTTTCCGATATTAAAGAGCCTATTCTGGCCTGCCCCAATGACCCGGATGATGTGAAACTCCTCTCCGAGGTTCAGGGCACTAAGATTCAGGATATCTTCCTCGGCTCCTGTATGACCAACATCGGTCACTTCCGTGCTGCCGCCAAGATCTGGGAAGGACACAAGTTCAATCCCGAAGATCGTATCTGGATCTGTCCTCCGACCCGTATGGATCAGGCTAAGCTCAAGGATGAGGCATACTTCTCCATCTTTAATTCGGTAGGTGCGCGTATTGAAACCCCGGGCTGCTCGCTGTGTATGGGTAACCAGGCGCGTGTCCCCGACGGCGTGAATATGTACTCCACCTCAACCCGTAACTTTGAGGATCGTATCGGTAACGGGGCGCAGGTATACCTCGGTTCTGCCGAGCTGGGTGCCGTAACCGCCCTTAAAGGTGAGTTGCCTACTCCGGCGGAGTATTTGGCTATGTATAAGGAGAAAATAGCGCCCTGCAAAGATGAGGTATACGACTACCTCCAGCTGGATGAACTGGGCGAATTTGACGCAGTGTATAAGCGTTGTGACATCTAAGCGCTGCGACATCTAAGCCGCATCAGATAGACATAAAAAAGGTCGCTTTTTCGGAGGCGACCTTTTTTATGTCTGGTGGTTTACGTACATGTATCAAACCAGAATGAGGTATAGCTTGAATATTGCTCTGCTCGAACCCTTCATGACGGGTTCCCACGCTGCATGGGCCAGGGGCTATGCAGCTTCGAGTCAGCATAAGGTGGAAACTTTCAGCCTCGAAGGCAAACACTGGAAGTGGCGTATGCACGGCGGGGCGGTAACCCTGGCACGGCGCTTTCTAGCGAGTGGTTTTCCCCCTGATATGATTCTCGCCACCGATATGCTCGATCTGACCACATTTCTGTCTCTGACCCGCAGGGTTACGGCAAATACCCCCTGTGTTGCCTACTTCCACGAAAACCAGCTCAGTTATCCGTGGTCACCGGAAGATGTCGATCCGGCACTGAAGCGCGATGCGCACTATTGTTATGTCAATTTTACCTCCGCTCTTGCGGCGGATAGAGTGTGTTTCAATTCCGCTTACCACGAGCGCGATTTTATCGCTCGGCTCCCAGATTTTCTACGCAGTTTCCCTGATCATACTGAAGTCGATCAGGTTGAAAATATCGCCCGGAAGAGTGCTACACTTCCCCTGGGACTCAACCTTGGTGCGCTGGATAAATACCGTGGAGATGGGCTTGGTAGTGGTTTTAGTGCAGATAAGTCTGACGTTCCACTTATTCTGTGGAATCATCGCTGGGAATATGACAAGAATCCCGAAGAGTTTTTCCGCGCCCTGTTTGCATTACAGGAGCAGGGGGTGGATTTCAGGCTTGCGGTATTGGGAGAGGCGTATCGGCGTCAGCCCCCCATCTTTGACCGGGCGCGCACACAACTCGATACGCACATTGTACACTGGGGGTATGTCGAAAGCTACGTCGAGTATATCGCCTGGCTCTGGCGCGCAGATATCCTTCCGGTGACCTCGGTGCACGATTTCTTTGGAGTCAGTGTGGTTGAGGCACTCTACTGCGGGTGTTGCCCGCTTCTGCCGCAGCGTCTTGCATATCCGGAACATGTACCGGAAGGTCTGCACGCGCAGTGCTTTTACGCCGATTTCGACGATCTAGTGCGCCGCCTTGTACAAGTATGCAGATCATGGCCCGCCAAGCCACTGAGCGAGATTCGCAATCATGTCTCAGACTATGCATGGGAACATATGGCGCCACGATACGATGAATTGTTCTCACATATCGCTGATGCTTAGTTTTTACATTGTGTTATGTGGCCGGATATTTCAGCGAGTTGGATGAAGCTAGATTCGAAAGCGCTTGGTCATATCTGCGTATGCATCAACCCGGCGGTCGCGCAGGAACGGCCAGATACGACGCGTATCTTCAGCGCGCTTCAGGTCGATCCCAGCCATTATGATCTCGTCACTGTCTGCACTCGCATGTGCGAGTATTTCTCCCTGGGGGCCTGCAATAAAACTGCTGCCCCAGAATTGAGCCCCCTGAGTGCGTCCGCTTGAGTCGGGTTCAAAGCCGATGCGGTTTGCCGCCGCCACATGGATGCCGTTGGCAATGGCGTGGCTGCGTTGGATGGTGTGCCACGCTTCAAGTTGACGTTTCTGCTCTGCAGCGCTGTCGTTGGGATCCCAGCCGATGGCGGTGGGGTAGATAAGCAGTTCTGCTCCCGCAAGGGTCATCAGGCGTGCCGCTTCCGGATACCACTGATCCCAGCATACCAGAACCCCCAGAACGCCGGCGCTGGTATTAATCGGGTTGAAGCCCAGATCACCGGGGGTGAAGTAGAACTTCTCATTGTAGCCGGGATCATCAGGGATATGCATCTTGCGGTAGGTCCCCGCGATACTTCCATCTGTTTCAAACACTACCGCAGTGTTGTGGTACAAACCCGGGACCCGTTTTTCAAACAACGACGCCACCACCACCACATGGTTGTCACGCGCCGCCTGTGCGATGATCTCGGTGCAAGGGCCGGGAATGGTTTCCGCCAGGTCAAAGTAAGCCGTATTCTGATGTTGGCAGAAGTACAGTCCGCTGTGGAGCTCCACCAGCGCCACCACCGTGGCACCATTGTGTGCGGCTTCTTTGATTTGTGCGCAGGAATGGCGCAGGTTGGCCTGCTTATCCGCGCTGCATTGCTGCTGAACCAATGCGAGTTTTATATGCTTCATGCCAGGGTTCCTTTGGGTAGCTGCATGGTGAGACAGTGAAGGGAACCATGCTGGAGGATGACACTGCTACAGTCAATCCCGATAATTTGACGCTCCGGGTAGACTAGGGCAATAACCTCCAAGGCGGCACTGTCTGCAGGGTCACCATAGGTGGGTACCAGAACGGCGCCGTTGATAACCAGGTAGTTGGCGTAGGTTGCAGGTAGACGCTCATGCGCATCATTGAACTTTGGTTGCGGCCATGGGAGGGGCAGGAGTTGGTACTGCTCCCCGGAAATGGTTTTGAACTGCTTTAGTTCCTCCTCCATCGCCTGCAGGGGCGCAAAGTGCTCATCTTCCGGGTCATCGCAGCGCACATATACGATGGTATCATCTGGGCAGAGGCGTGCCAATGTGTCAATATGCCCGTCGGTGTCGTCCCCCGCCAGGGCGCCGTGGTTCAGCCATAGAATGCGCCGGGCACCCAGGGTGCGGCACAGACGCTCTTCAATGCCGGACTTATTCAGCTGAGGATTGCGATTGGGGCTTAAAAGACACCCTGCTGTGGTGAGAATGGTGCCGGCACCGTCGGATTCAATGCTTCCCCCCTCCAGGATCAGGTCCTGGGTGTGGAGCGGTGTCTGCCAGACTCCCTGAACTGCAAGGTTTCTGCTGATCTGGTTATCATAATTGGCCGGATATTTCAGCCCCCAGCCGTTAAACCCGAAATCGTACAGGAGCGGGTCAGCGTTAACCTCCACCCCGATAGGGCCGAAATCGCGCGCCCAGGTATCGTTGTTGCTGACCTGGCAGATGCGGATATTTTTTAATCCTATCCCCTGTTGTTTCAGTACGCATTTGGGGCGCTGTGGCTCCTGGGCGGCTATCACAATCTGCTCAAAAGAGCTCGCATGACGGATGATCTCTACCATTACCGCCTCAATTTCGCCCAGTATCGGCTCCCAGTCGCCGTGCGGGTTGGGCCACGCCATAAGAACACCGTCTTGTGCTTCCCATTCAGCGGGCATTCGCACATTTACGTAACCCTCCGGTGCCTGTTTACTCTGGATTGATGTAGGTGTATATCCTCGATCAGCTGCCTCTGAGATATCAGAAGGTGGCATAAGTGATGCTTTCACAAGAAGTATCAAGTTGGGTGGTAAGCAAAAACGCCAATTGCAACAATGTATCAGTTAGTGATTTACTGCGACGCCATCATGAATCAGGATATTTTACTTTGATATAGATGAGAACAACAAGACCCAGACATAGCCCCAGTATTACCATGGTAGAAATTGAAATATTTACTGGTGCGAGCGTTTTTATTCCTATATAGCCTACGCCCGGGTAGATGATGCCCCATAGTATACCACCACTGACCGTATAGACGCAAAAATCTCTCGGGCGCATCCGTACCCCGCCGGCTACAAACGGAACAAATCCACGTACCGGTCCCATAAAACGTGCCAGGAGCAGACTCTTTCCACCGTGCTTTCCAAAAAACAGTTGGGCGCGGCGTAGGAAGCGTGAAAAACGCCCTTGTTGGACTTTGGCTACCACCCAGGATGCCGATCGTGTTCCGCATGCATAGCTGATGTAGTCGCCGCTGATGGCACCAATGGCAGCAGCGCAGCATACATATAGCATCTCGCCGTGACCGTGAAATGCAAGGGCTCCGGCGCTGATACAGAAGACACTGCCGGGGACAAACAGCCCCACCACAGGCACTCCCTCTGCCGTGGTGACGGCGCAGAGAATAAGGTAGTACAGAAGGCCAGCAGATAGCTGTGGCAGGGTATTTTGAATCCATTCATTCATGCAAGATCAAATAGCTTAATTCTACGCAAAAAGCAAACCCCGACTGCCATCAGGGCCAGTCGGGGTCTACACTGCAACAAGTGCGGTATTGTCGGAGCATATTCTTATCAATAAGCCACTATGGCTATTTGATGTGGCACTCGTTGCATTTTGTCGGGGCGTTGCCGCCTTGTTCCTTGTGACACTCAAGACAATTGGCGTGGCCCTGTTCCTTGTTTTCGATCACGATGCGCTCCGGCTTGCCTTCATGGCAGCTGGCACATCCCAGTGACATGTGTGATTTGTGGTTGAAGGTTACGGTTCCCATCCCTTCATAAGTGTACACGTCGGCCGCGCTGGCAAACGTAACCCCGGCAAACAATACCAGGGCACTTAAGAGCAGTGTTTTCATAATGATCCTCCTTTGGTTTGAGTTTCGAGTTCGAGATGTACTTTCTAATGCTACGAGCGGTTATGCAACACTGCAAGGCACCAATTGCCCTGCAGCCATGTCGGTGTTCAACTTATACCCGGATATCTCTTCCATTGCATTCGACATATATCTGCATGCGACCCGATGTCGGGTCCGGATTTAGTGATTTCAGGGTGTTGGGCTTTTATGTATGAATGGCGTAATGTCAGCATTTGTTGCCTTTTTTATCCCTTTCTGCTAGGTTCCGTGGCGGATATAGAGCGTATTTCCCACCCTGGCAGCTCTTAAGAGTGCCAGCATGTAAGGAACCCAATATATCGGTGCCTGAAACTTGATAGACAATTCCGAAAAAACGTTCCCTCAGGACGCCAACCTGAAGATAGATGGCGAAATTATCAGGCGCCTGCGTGAAGAACAGGGGCTGACCCAACTCTATGTAGCTAAAGTTGTCGGAGTTACTTCTGACACCATCTCGCGCTGGGAGAATAATCGCTATCCGAGAATCAAAACCGCCAATGCTCAGCGCCTCGCTGAAGCGCTGGAGGCTGATATCGATGCGATTGTGCAGCAACCTGAAGAGGGAGATATTCCCCAGACACCTGATCCTGTACCGCGGGTGCGCTTGACCAGAGTCAGGATGGCATTGCTGGGTGTAGCGTTTGTTGTAGTAGTGGCGGCTCTGATGCTGATATGGAAGATTCTCTCTGCCCCAACCCCGGATGTATGGGCAGAGCGCCTTCTGCCAAGTTATGCCGCGCCTGGAACAGAGATACCTGTTAAGCTCAGTTTTAATGGCTCGGCTGCGCGGATAGTGGTGCGAGAGCAACTGCCTGAGGGGTGGGAACTGGTGGCTGCGGTCCCCGAACCGGACAGCTTTGATCGCGACTCGGGCCTGATGCGCTGGATTATGCAGGTAGGGGAGGGTTCTGCCTCTATTCATTATATAGCCAGAGTTGCAGAGCAGGCTCCTCTGAACAGTCTGCAGAAGTTCGAAGGCGAGCTGGTGCTGCGCTCCGAAATGCCAGAGCATGGCAGAGCCGGGATGGTAGGAGCAAACCAGTTAGTGATTGAACAGGTGCACTGGGCGGATTTGAACGCCGATAATCGCATAGATGATGATGAGATGCTCGATGCATCGTATCTGGCAGAATCGGCAGATCCGCTCTCGCTCGGAATGGAAAAGCTTGAAAAATTGTGGATGGCAGAGCATTATTACTGGGATTTGGAAGAGCGCGATTTTGTTGTGGTAGAACAGGAAAGTTCCGTCCAGGAATAGCTGAACC
>JAWOFA010000034.1:0-70798 GCA_046482505.1 Desulfuromonadaceae bacterium
TGCGCGAGGATTCGGTTCTCGGAGATCGGGTTATCCTGCAGCCCGGAGCGGTGATCGGTTCCGACGGGTTCGGTTTTGCTCCGGCCGGTGAAGAGTACTATAAGATTCCGCAGATTGGATATGTGGTCATTGAAGATGATGTGGAGATCGGTGCCAATACATGTGTAGATCGAGGAACCATGGGGCAAACCCTGGTCGGGAGAGGGTGTAAGATCGATAACCTGGTGCAGATAGGGCACAACGTTATAGTTGGTTCTAACACGGTTATGGCAGCGCAGGGAGGCATTGCAGGGAGCAGTAAAATTGGGCGACATTGCACCTTTGGCGGACAGGTAGCTGTAGCTGGACATCTTGAGACTGGAGACAACCTAACCGTTGGGCCGCGTGGTGGGTTGGCCAGCAATACAGCGGGGAATCAGGTTGTATCCGGCGTGCCTGCGTTTGCGCACCGCGAATGGCTTAAGGCTTCTAAGGCTTTTCCTCATTTACCCCGGATGCGCCGTGAAGTCACGGAATTGCGCCGGAAAATTGAGCAGCTCGAGGAACAATTAGCGAAAGAATAAAAACCATGTATATGAATGCAACTGAGGTGATGCAGCGTTTGCCGCACCGTTATCCGTTTCTACTCGTAGATGGAGTGGAATCCTACACGCCGGACGAATCTATTGTTGGAGTGAAAAATGTCACTATCAACGAGCCATTTTTCCAGGGCCACTTTCCGGGACATCCGGTTATGCCTGGGGTTCTGATTGTAGAGGCCATGGCTCAAGTTGGGGGCTTGTTTGCCACCATGAATGATAATATAAGCGAAGATAAGGTCACCTATTTTACCGGAATTGATAAAGCTCGATTCCGCAAGCCGGTACGACCCGGTGATGTACTCACAATGACCTTGACCCTGATGCGTCAGCGGCGCGGTATATATCAATTCTCCGGGAAAGCACATGTGGGGGAAACTCTTGTCGCTGAAGCCATATTGAAGGCGACCTTTGCAGATCGGGAGGCCTAGGCAGTGGCAGATATTCATCCAACAGCTATTATTGAAGAAGGGGCGCAGCTGGATGCTGATGTCAGTGTAGGTGCTTATTCTATCATTCGTGCCGGAGTGAGTATCGGAGCCGGAACTACGGTAGGCCCACACGTTGTTATTGAAGGTAATACATGTATTGGGAGCGCTAACGAAATATTCCAGTTTGCCTCTGTGGGTGCGATTCCTCAGGATCTGAAATTTCATGGAGAGGAAAGCTCTCTTACCATTGGTGATCGGAATAAAATTCGCGAATTTACCACCATCCATCTTGGTACTGAGGATGGCGGAGGTAAAACGGTTATCGGCAATGACAATCTCTTCATGGCTTATACCCATGTAGCGCATGACTGCATTGTGGGCAATCATGTGATCCTCGCCAATGCGGCAACCCTCGCCGGGCATGTAGATGTAGATGACTTTGCCATCATCGGTGGGCTCTCGGCCGTGCATCAGTTCACCCGCATCGGCACTCACGTTATGGCGAGTGGCGGCTCTATGATTGCCCAGGATGTGGTGCCGTACGTGATCGTACAGGGGGATCGTGCCAAGACCGTAGGGTTGAATCTGGTTGGGCTGAAACGGCGCGGTTTTGCAAAAGAGGAGTTGAGTGCGTTAAAGAAGGCTTACAAGTTATTGTTTCGCTCCGGTAAGATGCAGGAGGAAGCCCTGAGGGAGATTGAAGGGTGGGAAGATATTCCCGCATCGGTGCAGAAAGTGGTCGATTTTGTGCGTCAGAGTGAACGCGGGATTGCGCGCTCATAGTATTGAAGTAGAGGGGAAATTTATTGACTCAGACGCGCAAAAATATTCTGATTGTTGCGGGTGAAGCCTCCGGCGATATCCTCGGCGCCAATATGATCCGTGCGGCATTGAATATTGAGCCAGAACTCTATTTTTATGGGGTTGCGGGCCCGCGTATGTTGAGTGCGGGTTGTTCACCATTGCGTCCCGCTTCTGACTTGGCGGTGATGGGTCTCGCCGAAGTAGTACGTCATCTGCCTAGAATCTGGAGTGTGTACCGAGACATTAAACGCGCTTTAAACGACAGAGAAATGCCCCCCGATGTGGTAGTTCTCATTGATTCTCCCGACTTCAACCTACGCATTGCTAAATTGGCACGCAAGGCAGGTGTCCCAGTGCTCTACTATGTCAGCCCTCAGGTGTGGGCATGGCGCCGGGGGAGGGTTAACACTATTGCGCGCGATGTAGACAAGCTTGCAGCCATACTTCCGTTTGAGCCTGACTACTATACCGGCCTGGATATCGATGTGCGTTATGTGGGGCATCCTCTGCTTGATGAAGCCGTGGTTGAAACCTCTGCTGTGGATTTTCGAGATCAGCATAGTCTTGCGAGTGCTCACCCAGTAATCGGTTTGTTACCCGGGAGCCGCCCCAATGAGATCCATTACGCCTTACCCACTATCCTTGAAGCTGCAAAGGTGTTGAAGCGGCGCTATCCTGAGATTGGTTTTTTGTTACCTGTTGCTTCCGGGCTGGATCGTGATGTTTTGCATGCCCCTATCAGCGCTAGTGGACTCGATGTAGAGTTGGTGGATGATACCATCTATACCAGTGTTGCCGCTTGTGATGCGGTTATTGCCGTATCCGGGACGGTAACCCTTCAGACTGCACTGGTACAGACCCCAATGGTAATCATTTACAAGGGGTCTTCGTTCACCTACGCCATTGGGAAGCACCTTGTTTCCATAAGTCACTTCGGCTTACCCAATATTGTAGCGGGGCGCAGAGTTATTTGCGAATTACTCCAAAACGACGCTAACCCCGAAGCTATTGCTGCAGAAATTGAGCGACTTATTGACGACACCGACTATCGTAATTCCATGCTTGCAGAATTGGCTGAGATTCGCTCCCGGATGGGCACGCCTGGATGTGCTGAAAGGGTAGCTCGGATGGTGCTGGAATTGTGTCAGAAGGGTGATTTTGAAAAAAGATAATCTGGTTGTTTATAAACGTTTACTGAGTTACTCACGTCCTTATCTTAGTCGGATCATTATAGCGATGATCGCCTCCGTAGGGGTTGCAGCGAGTGATGTAGCCGTAGCAAAGCTAATTCAGCCCCTGGTTGATCATGTGCTTGCCCCTGGCGGAGAGGCGCTGATTAATCTGGTTCCTTTTATTGTAATAGGAATTGCTCTGCTCAAAGGCAGCTCGCGCTATGTACAGGAGTACTTTATTAAAACCGCCGGTCAGCTGGTGGTACAGGATTTGCGCAACGATTTGTATAAGCACACCTTACGCCTCTCAATGGGGTTTTACTCCAAGGTACAATCCGGTACTGTAGTATCGCGTATTATTAACGACGTAGCTACGCTCCAGAAGTCTGCTGCTGATGAGCTTGTAGCCCTAGTGCGTGAAGGACTAACCCTGATCGGGTTGGTGGCACTGCTCTTTTATAATGACTGGCGTCTTGCTCTGGTTGCATTTATTGTCCTACCTATAGCTATTGTGCCGGCGACTCACATAGGTCGCCGGATTAAGCGTTATGTACATAAAAGCCTTTCCAATATCGGTAACCTGACAGGGATTTTACAGGAGGCCTTTGGTGGAATAAAAGTAGTGAAGGCATTCGGAAACGAGGAAAAGGAAAAAGAGCGATTTGAAGCAGAAAACTATAACTACTATCGCCGAATAGCCAAGGTTATTCGCTACGATTCAGCCAGTGCTCCTATCATAGAACTGTTGTCTTCCCTGGGAGCCGCCGGTGTGCTTTGGTATGGGCTTAATCGCGTCATGCAGGGGCATATAACTGAAGGGGAGCTGCTCTCGTTTATAACTGCCATGGGGATGATGTACGGTCCCTTGAAGCGCTTGGTGAAAACTAACAACGTAATTCAAAAGGCAATAGGCGCTGCGGAGCGTGTATTCAGTATGATGGATACACCTGTTGATCTTGATGATGTTCCTAACGCCCCTGAACTTGGGAAAGTAAAAGGACATGTGGTTTTCGACCATGTGGATTTTGGCTACGACCCTGATGAGTTGGTTCTGCACGATTTTAACCTCGAAGTGAAGCCCGGCACCACCGTAGCCTTGGTTGGGGCGAGCGGGGCGGGGAAATCAACAGTTATTGGTCTACTCGCGCGTTTTTACGATCCTCTGCGCGGGCGCATTGCCATTGATGGTATTGACATAGCCAAGGTAAGCCAAAAAAGCTTAAAACAGCAGATCGCCCTGGTAGATCAGGAGATCTTTTTATTTCATGATACCATTGCCAACAATATACGCTATGCGCGTCCGGAGGCGAGTGACACAGAGGTGGTACGTGCTGCACAGCAGGCTTTTGCGGATGACTTCATAGCGCAGATGCCGCAGGGGTTTGAAACTATTATCGGTGATCGGGGTGTACGTCTTTCCGGCGGGCAGCGCCAACGCATTTGTATTGCGCGCGCAATTTTGCGCGATGCTTCCATACTTCTGTTGGACGAAGCTACCAGTGCGTTGGATACTCAGAGCGAAGCAGTGGTGCAGAATGCACTGGAAAACCTTATGCAGGGACGTACTACTTTTGTTATTGCCCACCGCCTATCTACCGTGATGCATGCAGATGAAATCCTAGTTATGCAGCACGGCAGGGTAGTAGAGCGCGGTTACCATGAAGAACTGTTAGCCCGTGGCGGGCATTATTTCGACCTGCATCAGACCCAGTTCAAAGGGCAGTAAGTTTAGCAATAGATATGAAAAGAATACAGGAATTCCTCCTCATCCACCTTGCTCCACCCCTTGCAGTTGTGTGTATTCACTTGATCTATATGTGCTCGCGCAAAGAGATCGTAGTGGATCATGAGGTTGAGAATATGTGGGCACGGGAGGAAAAGATGATACTATCCATCTGGCACGATCAACTGCTCCTGATGGCGAAAGCGTATACATATAAAGCACAGATACTCATCAGTTCATCGCGAGATGGAGAATTGATTGCACGTGCTATGGCATATATGGGGCAAAAAGCCGTGCGTGGGTCCTCAAGCCGGGGTGGTAGCACTGCATTTAAGCAAATGTTGCGCCTGGCACGCGAACCCTACGATCTGGTGATTACCCCGGACGGACCGCGTGGCCCTCGCCACGAAATTAAAGAGGGGGTAGTCCACCTGGCACGTTTGAGCAAGCGCGCAGTTGTCCCTATGACCATGGCATGTAGCCGGGGGCATCGCTTTGCCTCCTGGGATCGCTTTTTATTGCCGTATCCCTTTGGGCGTCTAGTGTTTGTGTATGGTAAGCCCCTGTATTTCTTTAAAGATGAAAGCGCAGAAGATTTTCACCACCGCCTGAGCGAAGCCATGGATAGGTGTGCAGAACAGGCTCGAGACAAACTGGAGACACATGGTTTATCTGCTGTATGATATTGTGCTGTTGCTGGGTATGGTGGTTCTGATCCCCTGGTATCTGGTGCGGGGGTGTATACGGGGTAAAATGCGCCAGGGCTTGCGTGAACGTCTTGGTTTTATTTCTTCCTCCGAACTGGAAACGATTAAAGGGCGCCGGGTGATCTGGATTCACGCCGTATCGGTGGGGGAAACCCGCGCAGCCATTCCCCTGATCAAGGGGCTGCGCCGTACCTATCCTGATGCTGCTCTGGTGCTTTCAAATGTCACTGAAACCGGACGGGAAATCGCAGAATCCATCCCTGAGATTGATCTACGCATTTATTTTCCGGTGGATTTTTCCCTTACGGTGGCGCGGGCGTTGGATACAATTAAACCGGCACTGGTGTTGATCGTCGAAACTGAGCTGTGGCCTCAGTTTGTCCGCAAGTGCAAACAGCGTGCGATTCCGGTGATGCTGGTCAACGGGCGCATCTCCGATCGCTCCTTCCCGCGCTATAGAAGGGTGGGTGCGCTGGTGCTCCCGGTTTTGCGGCAGATATCCTCGTTTTGCATGCAGTCCCAGCAGGATGCAAGTAGGATTGAGGCCCTTGGAGCTGACCCCGAACATATCCATGTTAGCGGAAATGTGAAGTTTGATCAGGGGGAGATAAGCTGTTCCAGCGCTGATGTTGCAGCATTGCGCGCTAAGTTTGCCCTCCCGGCGCAGACAAAGATCTGGGTGGCGGGGAGCACCCATCAGGGTGAAGATGAAATTGTCATTCGCATCTACCGGAAGCTGCTGTATGTTTTTCCTGATTTGATTCTCATACTGGTACCGCGACATCCTCATCGCTGTCGTCAGATCGGTGAATTGCTCACACAGGAGAATATGGAGTGGCGTCTGCGCTCGAGTCAGAGTGAAACTCAGCTCCGGCACGGCGATGTGTTGCTGGTTGATACCCTGGGAGAGATGGTGGAGTTTTATACCATTGCGGATGTGGTTTTTGTGGGCGGGAGCCTGGTCCCGGTGGGTGGACACAATATCCTCGAAGCTTCCATGGTGAATAAACCGGTACTCTTTGGTCCCCACATGCAGAACTTTAAAGAGATAGCCCAGTACATCATTAGCGCCCAGGGATTCGGCAAAGTTGCTGGTGAAGCTGAGCTGGAGCAATTACTTACCCGCCTGCTGCACAACCCCGAGGCGGCACACGCCGCCGGATTGAGTGGATCGGCGATATTGCAACAGCATGCCGGCGCTACCGCACACACGCTTGCGGTGGCACGTGAGCTGTTGGAGCCCTGAAATGCGTGAACAGATGGCGCTTTACTATCGCCGCCTGGCATTGGACGGGTGTTGTTACTGGTACGACTACCTCTTGATGCTCGTTCTCATTCCGTGTGGATACATCTACGGAGTTATCGGGCAGATCAGGGTATGGATGTATCGACGTGGAATTTTGCCAACCTATCGAGCACATGTACCGGTAATTTGTGTGGGTAACCTGGTTGTGGGGGGCACGGGGAAGACCCCGGTGGTGAGTTGGGTCCTCGATTTTCTCCATCAACATGGGTATCGCACCGTAGTTATCAGTCGCGGTTATGCCTCATCTCCCGCGACGGGAGAAGGTGTAAGAGCGCGCAAGGTTGAGGTCGAGAGGGCAGGCGGACATGCACATGCCGCAAGGGAGTATGGCGATGAACCTGTACTCCTTGCGTTACGCCATCCGCAAGCCAGCGTGGTGGTGGCACCGAAGCGCGCCGATGGCGTGCGCTATATTAAGGACCACCACGATGTTGATGTTATTCTCCTGGATGATGCGTTCCAGCACCTTGCGTTGGAGCGCAACCTTGATCTGGTTCTGCTCGATGCGCGCAAACCTCTGGGCAACGGGCGTGTCATGCCCGCTGGACTGATGCGTGAACGCCGCAGTGCTCTGCAGCGTGCGGATATGCTCCTGCTGACGCGCTACAGCTCCGATACAGATATCCCTGAGGTGCATCCAAAGTCTGCGGTGCACAAACCGACAGTGCGTGTGGCATATCGTCTCGCACCCTATGCCATTGATCTAAATGGAACCAGAGTATCATTAGATGATCTGTCGCGCTTCAGCCTCGGGGCATTTGCCGGGATTGCTGATCCGGAGGATTTTTTTGCATCCCTGCACAGATATGGTATACATCCACTCTCCGCGCTTCCCCTCGCAGATCATGCGCCATATACAGCGGAGAGGGTAGCGCATATTCTGACCCGCTTTGAGGGAGTGGAGGCGCTGATCACCACGGAAAAAGATGCAGTAAAGCTTGATCCGGAGTTGTTTCCGCTGCCATGCTACTATGTGCCATTGGAAATCGAGCCGGTAGAAGAGGAAAGGCTGAAACAGGCTCTTTTGACCTCTCTGACTGTGCAGAATATTCACTAGTTGCCCCTGGAGTGAAAATATATGCAACAAAATGTAGATCAGGATACCGTGAACGGCATGACCGTGCCTATGGATCTGATGGTATGCCCCAAGTGCAGAGGAGCACTCGAAGCTCGAGAGATTGAAGCAAAACCCCACCTGAGTTGCGCAGCATGTAAGCTCGCATATCCGGTAAGGGATGGTATCCCTCTGATGTTGCAGGATGAAGCGGTAAAACTCTAATGCCTGGAGAGAAGCTACATAGCGCAAACAAGATTCTGGTACGCGGGACTAACTGGATCGGAGATGCGGTCATGACTACGCCGGCGCTGATGGCCTTGCGTGCCGGGTGCCCGGATGCAGAAATTGTGTTGCTCACCAACCCACTGGTAGCGCCTCTGTTTAAGCACCATCCCGCGGTAGACCGGGTGCTGGTATACGCACGTAAAGGAAAACATCGGGGGCTACGCGGGTTTTACCGCATGGTGCGCGAGCTCCGCCGGGAAAACTTTGATGCGGCACTGCTGTTGCAAAATGCCATAGAAGCGGCATTGCTCACATTTGCTGCCCGCATCCCGTATCGCGCCGGATATCCAACCGATGTACGGCGGCTGCTCCTGAGCGATCCGGTGAACCTGAATCCGGGGGACAAAACACTTCACCATACCGAGTACTATCTTACTCTGCTACGCCGGTTGGGCTTTGCCACCCCGCAGACAAGCCTGTGCCTCCACGTTACTCCAGCGGAACTGGACTGGGCTCGAACCACGCTGGAGAGCAACAATGTAATTGCGTTGAACCCGGGGGCAGCCTATGGTTCGGCGAAACGCTGGTTTCCCGAGCGCTTTGCTGCGGTGGCAGATACCCTGGCACAGCGTTACGGCGCCACCATTCTCCTTACCGGAGGCCCGGGAGAGCGTGAAATAGGGGAAGAAATAGGTGCATTTATGCAGAGTGACTCCATCAATATGGTGGGGAAAACCGATGTACGTCAGATGATGGCACTGCTTGCCTCCAGCCGCCTGCTTATCACTAATGACTCTGGCCCCATGCATGTAGCTGCAGCCTTTGACGTTCCCATTGTGGCGGTGTTTGGTCCAACAGATCACACCACCACCTCACCTGCATCGGAAACGGTCGAAATTGTGCGTAAGGAGGTGGATTGTGCGCCGTGCCTGTTGCGCCAGTGCCCTACGGATCATCGCTGCATGAAAAATATCACCCCTGATGATGTCATTGCAGCGGCCATTAAACTGCTGGAAAAAGTAGATGAAGATTCTGATCGTTAAAGTCAGTGCCCTGGGTGATGTTATTCATGCGCTGCCGGTGCTCAGCTATATTAAGCAACTCCACCCCGATGCGCATATCGACTGGCTGATAGAAGATAATTTTGCTCCGATCCTTGAGAACCATCCTCTGCTGCATCGGATTATACGTGTAAATACACGCCAATGGCGTAATATGTCGCTCGTAGCCATGGCAAAGCAGATCCGTGAATTTGTGAAAAATTTGCGCCGCGAGCGCTATGATTTTGTGTTTGATCTGCAGGGCAACAGCAAAAGTGCCCTGTTTACCCTGGTGAGCAGGGGAGGGAACAAGTACGGCTTTTCCCGCCGCGAAGTGCGTGAATGGCCCAATGTGCTCGCGACCCGATATCGGATTCAACCAGGCGCACATGAGCAACATGTCGCTCGGCGGGCCCTCGCGGTGGTGCGCGCGGCTCTCCCTGGAGGGGACGAAGTATCACTGTGTGGGCCACTGCATATAGCGGATCAACACACACAGGAGATTGAGCGGTATATAGATCAGTTCGCTCTGGATAAATGCAGCATAATTGTCCTCCACTATGGCACCACCTGGGATACCAAGTTATGGCATCTGTCTATGTGGAAGCAGCTGGCGGCAAAATTGGTTCAGTGCTCCCAAACCGCTATAATCCTGACGTGGGGGAGCCCTGACGAACTCCATGCGGCCGAGCAGATCCGTGCCAGCGTAGATGGCGCAGCGCTTATCTGGCCTCGCGTCTCTTTGCCTGAATTGGCCGCGTTACTTGCGCGGGCCGATCTTGTGGTGGGATGCGATACCGGGCCAGTGCATATAGCCGCCGCAACCGGGACGCCCACCGTGTCAATGTATCGTGCTACGGACGCACTGCGCAACGGGCCTGAAGGAGAGAAGCACATTCGCCTGCAGACCCCTATGCCATGTGCTAAATGTCTGCGGAAACAGTGTGAATACGATGCCCAGTGCTCTACTTCCATTCGGGTTGCGGATGTACTGGATGCTATAGAAAAAACTATAGATTGAGTGAAAGGAAACATGTTGTGCAATCTTGCATAGAGGACCACATTCAACGGCATATAGAGGTGTTTGAAAAAGTTTTTCTTCCCATGGCTCCTCAGCTAGAAGAGTGCGCCGCACTGTTGTGTTCCTGTTTCAGAGCTGGTAACAAGGTTCTGGTGATGGGCAATGGTGGGTCGGCAGCAGATTCGCAGCACTTAGCAGCTGAGTTAGTCGGGCGTTTCATGTTAAATCGAGCCGCTTTGCCAGCCATATCTCTTGCTACTGACACCTCGATTCTTACGGCTATTGCAAATGATTTTGGCTATGATGAAGTCTTTAAACGACAGGTAGAGGCACTAGCCAACCCCGGTGACGTGGTGATAGGGATATCTACTAGCGGAAACTCTTCTAATGTAGTTGCGGCCCTAGATGTAGCGCGCCAAGAGGACTGTAAAATAGTGACCCTTAGTGGCAGGGACGGGGGCAGAATGGCTGCCTACGCAGATCTGAACCTCAATGTTGCAGTGAATGAGACGCCGCGCATTCAGGAAGTACACCTGAGCATAATACATATTCTGTGTGATCTGGTGGAACAGAAGCTGTTTCCGGAGCAGGAGGGCCCTTGAAGCTTACGGCCTCTGATGTATTGATCATTCCGCAGGAGTGGAAGGATGCCAAGGGTGATGTTGACTGGTTTGACAAGATACTATCCCTACAAGGGGATGAATATCGCAACATGGACGGGCGCCGTACACTGCGCTTTGACATGCTGGGGCAGAGCTATTTTGTTAAGATGTATACCGGTTTGGGTTGGAATCGCATCTGCAAAAGCTTGTTACGCTTCAAGACCCCGCCTGTGCTTTCGGCATATAACGAGTGGCTAGCTATTAAAATTTTAACCGGTCTTGGCATAGATACGATGAATACAGTGGCGTACGGCGAACGCGGGCGTACCCCCGCCACACGTCAGTCTTTTCTCGTCACTGATGATCTGAATCCTGCTCAGAGTTTAGAGGATGTTTGCTGTGACTGGCGCGATAATCCCCCCCCTGTAGCGTTTAAACGTGCGTTGCTCCAGCGCATTGCAGAGATTACCAGCAAGATGCACTTGCATGGGATAAATCATCGTGATTACTATATATGCCATTTTCTCCTCGACACCTCCAATGGGGACGTTATCACAAATGCGGATAAGTTACGCGTATTCCTTATTGATCTGCATCGGGTTCAGTTCCGCAAACAGGTACCGCGGCGTTGGCAGATAAAGGATATCGCCTCACTCTATTTTTCTGCTCTTGATATTGGATTAACCAGACGCGACTGTCTACGCTTTATCCGTATTTACACCTCAGAGCCACTACGAGTAAGTTTAGTCCGGGATAAGTGCCTATGGCGTCAGGTTGAAAAGCGCAGCGGTAAACTGTATAAGCGCTACGAGCGTAAGTACAGGAATACTTGATTTTTAAGAACATTGGTTTGGCGTTCTTCCTTTTTAATTATTTGCCGAGGCTCAGTATGACAGGGCTATGTTACAGGTAAAATTATGAATACACATGCAGTAGATATATCTGACATAGAAGATTTTTTAGCCAAAATCCCCGAAATTAAGGTAGTGGTGATTGGTGACCTGATGCTGGATGAATATCTATGGGGTGCTACAGAGCGTATCTCCCCTGAGGCCCCGGTGCCGATTATTAATGTTGGGCGCGAAGACCTGCGCCTGGGCGGCGCGGGCAACGTAGTGAACAATCTCAGGGTGCTAGGAGCTCACGTAATGTTGGCTTCGGTTCTGGGTGATGATCGAGACGGCGAGGTTATTCGCGAACGGTTGCAGCGTGCCCAGGTTGATATTGATGCGCTGGTTCACGATCACAGCCGTATTACAAGTCGCAAGACCCGTATCCTTTCAGGTAATCAGCAGATGCTGCGTATTGATCGCGAAACTACTAAGGCCGTTAAACCTGAGATTGAACAGCATTTGTTGCATAAAATAAGTTCCAAGTTAGCTTATGCAGACGTTATATATCTGTCTGATTATGGCAAAGGGGTACTGTCTGAAACTCTTATTCAGGCAATAATAGACCAGGCTAAAAATAAAAATACACCTGTAGTTGTGGATCCAAAAGGGACAGACTATATCAGATATCGTGGTGCAACATTGTTGACTCCGAACCGTAAGGAAGCGTCACTTGCAACCGGCATAGGAATTAAGGATGACGATACACTTTGTGCAGCAGGGGCGCAGATTCTTGAAGTGGCACAGCTTAAAGCCCTCGTACTGACTCGCAGCGAACAGGGGATGAGCCTTTTTCAGTATAATGCCGAGCCGGTTCATATTCCTACTCGAGGACGTGAAGTATATGATGTTTCAGGAGCTGGGGATACCGTATTAACAGTCGTAGGTTTGGGGATAGCCGCCGGGTTTTCACTTGAACAGGCTTCTTTTATGGCTAATATCGCTGCAGGTGTTGTTGTAGGTAAAGTAGGAACTTCTACTGCAAGTCCTGCCGAAATTGTGGAGGCCGCTGGCTTTCTTGTTGCTGGAAGCCAGACAAAGATTTGCGAGCCCCATGCTCTACAGATTGTATTGCGGCGTTTGCGTCAGATGGGGCGTAAAGTGGTTTTTACTAATGGTTGTTTTGATATTCTCCATGCCGGGCATGTTAGCTATCTGCAACGTGCGCGCGAACTTGGAGACATTCTGGTGTTGGGTCTGAATAGTGATGAGTCTGTACGACGACTTAAAGGTGAATCTCGTCCCTTGGTTCCAGAAACTGACCGTGCCGTGATTCTTGCAGCACTGTCGTGTGTAGACCATGTGGTTATTTTTGATGAAGATACACCTCTTGAACTGATTGAACTCCTGCAACCGGATATTCTGGTGAAGGGGAACGATTATGCAGAGGGTGATGTTGTTGGCGCCGAACTTATCCGCGAGTGGGGAGGGAGTGTGGAACTCATGCCATTTATGTCCGGGCGCTCTACTACTGCGCTGGTGAGTAAAATAAGTGGATATACCAAATAGTTCATACTGCATCTTTTCAGCCTGTGCGTGACTCTAGACAGCCTGTTTTCTGAGTTCTAAACGTTCACTTAATATGTATTACATAATGGAGACTTACAGTGTTTTTTAGTCGCAAATGTCACAATTGCGGGATGCCGGTTGCAAGACGTGTGACCCAGTGCGTTCAGTGTGATGCTATTCTGCGCGAGCAGGTTGCTCCGGTCAGCTACAAGGGCAGAGGAAAACGTGAGTTGTTTGCAATTATCTGCGTAGCATGTAGTTGTATGAGCTTTGTACTCTCTTTTGGCGTTAGCGGTATGTACCGCGATGGCGGCATCCTGTGGGGCATGATAAGTCTGGCCCTGGTTCTTATTTCAATCAACTGGGTCCGGAAGCTTGAGCAACTTCGCGATAAATCTTGAAAGATAAGATTGATTTAGTGCCAGATCCTGTTCTCTGAATATAACCGCATCAGTCCTTCCATTTCTGGATGAATAGCTGATTCTTCTGAATATTTTCGTTATCCGGATCCAGCTCAATTGCTTTTTCAAGCCATGTTTTTGCCTCTTTCAGGAGACGTTTGGTTGAGGCTGAATCAGGACTTTCCCCATCACTTTGTTCCAGGGACTGCTGAAATGCAATAGACGCCATGTTATTGCAAGCAAGAGCTGCCTGCTGTTGCCAGGTTGCACCGCTGACAATTGTCTTTTTATTCTCCTCCAGCATTTCCAGAGCGATAAGGGTGTTTTCTCTTGCCTTGGAATATGTCCCCTGTTTGATATCGATGCGCCCCAGGTTGAGGTATGCTACTGCAATATTGGGATTTTCTTCCAGTGCACGTAAAAACAGGTCGCGTGCTTCGGCAGGTTTTCCATTATTTAAAGCCTTAACTCCATTGTTATATGTCTCTTCTCCGGGGTCGGCACATCCTGTCAGCAACAGAATTAAACCGAGCAGAAATGTCTTGATAATTGTTGATCTCATATATATTCCCTTTGTTTCTAAAATCAATAAAGATGCTTTTGCTTAAATGTTGAGTGCCAAATGCAAGGCGTGAGATTGTCGAGCAATGCGGCGTACCTACGAACGTCGACTATGCGATTCAGTTGCCAGTATCACCACAGTGGGACATCGGACAGTGATATTCTGCAACGTCATCAATAAAAGGTTATACCTAAA
This sequence comes from Desulfuromonadaceae bacterium, assembly GCA_046482505.1. GTDB lineage: Bacteria > Desulfobacterota > Desulfuromonadia > Desulfuromonadales > Desulfuromonadaceae > JAIVHC01. The sequence continues at coordinate 14,224 of JAWOFA010000034.1, forward strand.
TACAATGCTGCCCCAATGATGGAGGCATTGGCCACAACGTGTGAGATAATACTACAATACACACCTTTACTCCAGAGCGTTATCACGGTGTAGGTTAAACCTGATAGAAATAGATATACGCTGTGATTACTGGTTGGCAGGGTACCCAGAACTACAACCATGGTGAATGAAAACAGATTAAAAGTGCCGAGTGGAATTGACTTGAAATCAGGTGTGATAAAGTATCTGAGTAGGAATGAGCGCCAGAACAGTTCAGATATAATGGGTATAATAACTGCGAACGAAACTACAGTCAGAGTTACAATAATAAATCTGCGTGCCCCTGACCAGTTTTCTGCAATCTGTAAAGGTTCTGGAGATGATACCCCGATGCGAATTAAAACATACCACAATATGGCGAGGATTAGACCAGATCCTGCACCGATCAAAGCATGAACTACAGGGGTTGAAGAAAATACATCACGGGTCAATTTGTCGCGCCACAAATAAACCAGCGTGGCTGCTGCAATGCTACCCATAATCAATAATTGATAGCGCCAGTCGGGGAGAAATAATGCAGTTTCAGAACAAATAAGGATAAGCAGGAAGGGAAATACGTAGGGGATCCAGGATTTTGTAAAAAATTTAAGCATGGATGACCGTTCCAGTTATTAAAGAATTTGGCAATAAAAGTGCGTGATCAGCTGCATAATACACGCTTTTATCTGGTGCGTTAAGTATACAAAAGGGATAGACTGTAGAATCAACCTCTGAGTTCAGTAACCGGATTTATCTCCAAAATTAATTCATAGGGAGTATTCTCTTGAATTCACTATCCCAGGGCAGTTATGTTGCGTTTAATTCGCAGCAACAGGGCTTCTGGTCATATTAACAGCTGACTTTTACTTAATCCTTCAAGCAATTCAAAATCCATACAGACAGTTATCGGGAATATAAATGAGAGTAATAACCGGATATAATATATCTTTTATTTTGAGTGCCGCTTTTTTAATTTTCCTTACCACTTCTGGATTTGCGCTTCAGTCAGACGGACTCGAGGACAGAGTGGTTGAATATCAGCTGGACAATGGTCTTACACTTCTTGTTGCCCAACGTCCAGAAATTCCTACATTTACTGCATTTATAACTCTGGGGGTAGGCTCGGTAAACGAGCAGGAAGATAACCGCGGCATTGCCCATTTACTGGAACATATGCGCTTTAAAGGCACGGAAAGTATAGGAACAAAGAATTACGCAGAGGAAGAAAAGCTTTTGCGCCAGATTGATGAATGCGTGGCGCAGATCGAAGAGTGTAAACAAAGCGAAGCCTGTACGGATAAAGAACTTGCTGATTTGGACGCACGCCTCAAGAAACTTCAGTCGGAACATAGCGATCTGGTGGTAAAAGATGAAGCGGCTCAGATATATGCGCGCCACGGTGGAGTGGGTTTCAATGCCTACACCAGTAAAGATCTCACTACCTATCTTGTTTCTCTACCTGCCAACAAACTTGAACTCTGGGTGTCTATGGAAGCTGACCGCATGAAGAATACGGTTTTGCGCGAATTTTACACCGAAAAAGAGGTTATACTGGAGGAGAGAAGGCGTTCCTACGAGACCCGGCCGCGCGGTATGATGTATGAAGCTCTGCTCGCAACAGCATTCAGGGTGCATCCGTACCGTCATCCCATCATTGGCTGGAATTCGGATATCCGCGCACTCACCAAAGAGCAGACCCGCAAGTTTATGCATGATTACTACATGCCACAGAATGCGGTCATTGCTCTCGTAGGTGATATAGACCCTAAAGAGGCTCTCCAGCTGGTAGAACAGTACTTTGGTGATATCCCTCCGGGGAAAGAGGTGCCTGAGGTACGTGCACAGGAGCCGCCCCAGAGAGGGGAGCGTCGTGCCGAAGTGGTTTTCGATGCTAATCAGCGCCTGTTGGTGGGATACCATAAACCAACTTTCCCCGCACGGGATGACTATGCTTTTGATCTGCTCAGCACCATTCTTGGGCAGGGTCCTTCATCACGCCTGCATCGAGCCCTGGTGCTTGATCAGGGCCTGGCGAGTTCAGTGTCGGTATATACTGCGCCGGGGGCACGTTACCCCAACTTGTTTGTCATCGGTGCTATCCCACGCCATCCTCATACAAGTGCTGAGGTTGAAAAGGCGATTTATACCCAGTTGGAGCAGATTAAACGTGAAGGGGTCCGCTCAGAGGAATTGGAGCAGGCGCGCAAAAGGCTGCGTGCTGATCGTATCCGCCACTTGAGGAGCAATCGAGGTTTGGCTTCAATGCTTACCCACTTTGAGGTTGTAACCGGCTCCTGGGAATATCTGCTCAAATATGACGAGGTTTTGCGCAGCATTACCGCAGAGGAGGTAAAAGAGGCGGCGCAAAAGTGGCTAATTAAGGATAATCGTACCGTGGTCACCTTGAAGCCTTCACATGAGCAGGCAAATGACTTCCCTCAGGCTGGAGGCGCAGATGCACAGTAATATGCTGAAAAGAATTATACGTATAGCTGCAGTACTGTTGATGCTGTGTGTGGGAGCAACCACAGGGTGGGGGCAGGATAATACACAGAATATGCGGCCCGACGATCTTGAATTTGAGCCTTTGCGCTGGAGTATGCAGACGCCTAGCAAGGTATCCCTGGAGAATGGGATCAAGATATACCATCAGAGTAATGCTGAATTACCCATGGTCGATATTACCCTGATGTTCGGGGTGGGGCGCAGCGTGGAAAACTCCGGCAATGCGGGTCTTATGCAACTTTTTGCCCAGGCGCTGGAGAATGGTGGAACTCAGAAAATCTCTGCCTCCGAATTTGATGCCAGACTTGATGCCCTGGCTATCAATCTCAATGTGGACACCGGGCCGTATACAACAACGCTAAAGATTTCGGTCATGAAAGAAGACCTGAATAAAGGGATGGCGTTGCTCGCTCAATTGGTACGCAACCCAGGTTTTGATGCGGAAAGATTTGATACGGCGCGTCAGCAGCTTATGGAACAGGTAAGGCGTCGGCTCGATAATCCCGGGTCCATTGCAGAGCAGCTTATGTTGGGACACTTGTATCCCAACCATCCTCTGGGACGCAAGCCCACTCTCGAAACCCTCGACAGCATAAGGCGCGCTGATCTTCTCCATCTGCATCAGCGCTATTTTGGTCCGGGGAATATGCATGTGGCCATTTCCGGAGATATAGGAGGGAATGAGGCCACACAACTTCTTGACGCAAGTTTTTCCACATGGGAGAGGGAAACAGAGTATGCCGAAGTACCTTCTCTTGAAGATGTTGCAAGTGTTGGGGAACCTGGTCCGGTCATTGTAGCGCAACGTCCTTTGAGTCAAACCACTATTCGCCTGGTAGAGCGTGGAATTAAACGCGATAATCCGGATGTATATGCAGTTGAGATCATGAATTACATCCTCGGCGGGGGTGGGTTCAACTCGCGCCTGATGCGTGAAATCCGCTCCAACCGCGGTCTGGCGTATTCGGTTTTCTCCCATTTCTCTATGGGACGCCGCCTGCAGGGTGCTTTTTTTGCCGGGTGTGAGACCAAGGCCGAATCGGTAGCAGAGGCGGTTGGCTTGTTTGCCTCAATTATGCAGGATTTACGCGCAGGGGGGGTAACTGAAGAGGAACTGCAACTGGCCAAACAGAGCCGGATAAATTCATTCGTGTTCCGGTTTGAAAATCGCCACAGTCTGGTTACCAAAGTAATGGAGTATGATTTTTACGGCTATCCGAAAGATTATCTGACCCGATATCGTGAACATATTCGCAGTGTAACGGCTCAAGATGTACAGCGGGTGGCACAAAAGTATCTTCATCCGGAACGCCAGGCTATAATTCTGGTGGGGGAGATAGGAGAAGAGGAAATAGCGACTCTGGCACAAGAAAGGGAAGTAAAAAGTATCAATCCTCAGGATCTGCTGTAGGGGATGTTATAAAGTGGCGTACAGTAAAGATGCCTTTGTCGTGTTCAACGTAGTTTCCGAGCTTTCCCCACTCACCAACTACTATGATTTGCGGTTTTAAACGCAGTTGTTGCCAGTTGTTGTGAAAGTGCCCGCAGACCAACGCATCACATCCCATTTCAAAACGCTGGTGGGCTGCGGCAATAATTTTTTCCCGGGGTACGGACGTGCAGGTAGATGTTTTGCTGTAACCATTAGGCCTCACCTTGTCCTGGTTGACGCGCTTCTTTTTGCTCCAATTGCCTAGATGTGCAGCGAATTTCCACACCAAGTCCGGATGTATAATCCTGCTCAATATTCTCACGACGCGGCTGCGGAATAGCTTGCGCAGCCATAGATATGAGCGGTTGGGGGTGATAAGATCCCCATGTTCCACCCATATCCGGGTTTCGCCTAGGGTTATGCAGGCTCCGTCAGGGATGATTCTGGCTTCCAGGGTCTCAGAGAAAAAAGGGCCGACATTAAAGTCATGGTTGCCTTCAACCATCACAATTTTGGTGCCTTCCTGTTTGTGGGCGCTGAGTTCGTGCAGTAAAGGGATATGTGCACTGTAAACACAGTAGCGATAACCTATCCAGAACTCGAAAATATCTCCAAGCAGAATCAGGGTGCGTATTTCGCCGCGATTCTGCTTCAGAAATTTAAGGAGTTGTATATAGTTGTCATCTGAAGGGTTTTTCAGATGTGCATCGGCAATAAAAATATCTTTCATGCCGCGCAATATAGCAGCAGAGTTAACTCCCGAGCAACAATTGTTCTATGGAGTTGGGAGTTTTGCATTCGAAATACTTGAAGTGGAGGAATGTTTGTCGCAACCTGTTTCTATAACCGATGCTTCGTCACCATCTCAGCAGAAGGCGAAGCCCCGTATGCTCTTACATGCATGCTGTGCCCCTTGCAGCTCTGCTGTAGTGGAAAGGCTTGCAACTGACTACGCCATCACCATTTACTTTTACAATCCCAATATCCATCCGCGTTCGGAATTTATTAAGCGCCGTGATGAGTTGCAGCACTGGTGTGACCAGATTGCAGGAATATCTTGTATCGTTTCTGATTATATCCCTGAAGAGTGGATGGAACAGATTCGCGGTCTGGAACAGGAGCCTGAGCGGGGCAGGCGGTGTAATCGCTGTTTCCGTCTGCGTCTGCAACATGCCGCAGAGTATGCCAGCGTGCATAATTATGACCTGTTTACCACTGTTCTTTCTATTTCTCCGCATAAACGTCACACGCACATTAACCGTCTCGGTCTGGCCCTTGCGCACCATTATGGGGTCGATTTCTACACCGCTAATTTTAAAAAACAGAACGGTTATAAACGTAGTGTGGAGATCTCCAGAGAGCTTGGCTTTTATCGCCAAAATTACTGCGGGTGCGTGTTTTCAGCTAAGCATGCACGATCTTAACCTCCTGTTTGAAAGGCCCCTCTGTGTGGCGGGGTATTTAGAGTACACATGAGCGGTGAAGTGATAACCCAGAGGATCGTACGCGGCCGTTTGATAATGCAGTTGCTTGCTGCTGTAGTTATCGGTCTCGTCTCCGGATTGCTTGCTGTAGCATTTCGGTTTCTGCTGCTTGAAGGCACTGAGGTATTTTGGGGAGGATCATACAACCTGGTGGCAGCAGCGCGGGATCTCCCCTGGTATGCCGTGGTTGGTATCCCCGTCGGTGGTGGCCTTTTTCTGGGTCTGATACTCTACCCCCGCGCACCAGATACCCGCGGCGCCGGAGTGCCAGATGTTATAGAGGCGATGGTGGAGCGTGGTGGGGATATCCATCATCGTACCACCCTGTACAAGATGCTTGCTACTTTGATTTCACTCAGTTGCGGCGCTTCAGTCGGGCGTGAAGGTCCCATGGTCCACATTGGAGCATCCGTAGGCTCTGCGGTGGCACGTGTGTTGCGCGTAGCGCAGGAATGGAAGATTGTTTTTCTCGCCTGTGGTGCAGCCGGAGCCATAGCTGCTACATTTAATGCACCCATGGCGGGGATGCTGTTTGCTGCTGAAATTATCCTCATTGATTTTCAGGTTGGATATCTGAGTCAGATTGCAGTTTCAGCAGTTACAGCTACCGTGGTGTCTCATCAATTTCTCGGCGATCTGCCAACCTTTGATGTCCCCTCCGTGTCATTGGTACACTACTGGGAGATCCCCGTGTTCCTTCTCCTGGGCCTGATTGCGGGGCTACTCTCCATAGCGATTATAAAACTCATCAGCCGCGTCGAAGACAGCTTCAACGCCGCAGCTGTCCCTCTCCAATTTCGTCCTGCACTTGGAGGAGTTATACTTGGTGCTGTGGCCTTGTGGTGTCCCCACGTTCTGGGTGTAGGCTATTTTACCATGAACCAGGCGCTGAGCACCGCATTGGTACCCACTCTGATATTTACCATCCTTATTGCCAAATTGGTTGCTACGGTGTGCTGTGTAGGATCGGGCTTTTCCGGTGGTGTTATCGCTCCCTCTCTGTTTGTGGGCGCTCTAATCGGAAGCTTGTGCGGCATATCCGTGCAAATGCTGACGCCGGATCAGGTGGAGGTTACCTCGGAAAGTCTGTATGTCATGGTGGGGATGGCGGCTATGTTCAGTGGTATTACGTTGGCGCCTATCACTGCAATGTTTACCATATTTGAACTTACATACAACTTTGAGATTATTCTCCCACTGATGGTTGGATGTATTGCAAGTCTTACCGTGGTACAGGCCGGTTACGGTATATCCATATACGAAACCAGGCTGGTGCGCAAAGGGGTGCGGATTGTGCGAGGCAGGGATGTGAATCTACTCAGATCTCTAAAGATTTACGACTATATGGAGCCTAATTTTGAGAGTATCAGCCAGAGTCTTCCGTTAGGTCAAGTGGCAAAAATCGCCCAGGAAAGCCAATATCCCCACTTTGTAGTCCACGACAAAGACAATCTGATGGTCGGTATGTTGTCCATGCACGATTTGAAAGCCTGTCTCGGCGAGATGGGAGAATTGGCATATCTCGTCCTTGCTTCGGAAATTATGACTCGTGACGTCATTACCATTACTCCTGACGACAGCCTGGAAAAGGCCTTTGAAGTGTTTAAGGGTAAGAATATCTCAACCATACCGGTGGTGAGCGTATACTCTCCGCGTAAGGTGATGGGGGTGCTTAAAAAAAGTGACCTCATTCGTGCGTACAGTAGAAATGTGCTCAAGTTTGATGTAAAGTAAAAGTCTTTACGTGGTTTTTACCAATATGTCTGGTACTCGTAAATCTACTCAAACCGTACCTATGCACAACCTCCAGCATTGAGAATGCTGGGGTGATTGTGTAACTGCTGGTTCACCCGGCGCACCATGTTTGGAGGTGTCAGTTTATGTATGAAAATCGTTCCCTCGAATACAGTAATGAACTGCTGAGCCGGATCGCTCCAGAGGATAAAGTCCTGATCGTGACCCACGACAATCCGGATCCAGATGCGCTTGCCAGCGCATATGCGCTGAGCTACCTGGTCGAGATGGCCCGGGGGATAAAGGCGGTAATTGCATGTGGGGGAGTAGTTGGACGCCGGGAAAATCGCACGTTGATTGATAAAATAGAGATCCCTATCGAGCAGGTTGATCAGCTTGATCTTGCCGATTTTGATCATGTATGCATGGTTGATGCTCAGCCCGGGACGGGCAACAGCAGTATGGCATCTGAACGTGACCTCGGGGTAATAATCGACCACCATCCCATCCGTAACGATGCTCCCCCTGCGAATATTATTTATGACGTGCGCCCCGAGTACGGTGCCTGTGCTACCATTTTATTTGAATATCTGCACGCACAGAATATTCGTTTAAGTACAAGGCTGGCGACAGCCATGTTTTATGCCATACGCTCAGAAACCCAGGATCTGGGGCGCGAATGGGTAGCTCCGGATCGGCATGCCTACCTGGAACTTTTATCTCTGAGTAATAACAGAATTTTGTTTGATATAGCCCAGGCCAAGGTACCGCGCAGTTATTTTGCCAGCTTTGATAAGGCGCTGCAATCGGCGCGCACTTATAACGATATCCTGGTGTTTAATCTGTACGATATCGATCACTCCGATATTGTAGCAGAGATGGCGGATTTTCTGTTGCGTACTGAAGGTGTCGGTATTGTGCTGGGGCTGGGGTGCATTGGAAATGAAGAGGTGCTTTCATTGCGCACCGACCGTGAGGATATTTTTGCTGGCAGGCTGGTAAGACGTTTGCTGGATGGATTGGGGACTGCCGGCGGTCACGGTATGGTTGCCGGCGGTCAGATCAAGGGGATTAGTCACACACGAGAAGCCCAGGCTGAACTGGAACAAAAACTTATATCCCGCTTGTTGGATATTTTTGAATATGAAAACATAGAAGGTCAGGCTCTTCTTTAAGGGTGTCTGCTTTAAATCTAACTATTAGTTGAAAGAGTTGCCTCGGCCTATTTTAAGGGGCGTCTTCTGTTTGTAATTATGGCCATCAGTGGGTCTCATTGGCGCCGTCCATGACGCCAAATGCCCTTGAAGTTGGGCTCCCACAAGCCCTCGCTTGGAAATCCCTTTTTTAACCCGACATTGTCCGGGGCGAGATTCTATCCCATGCGTTTCATCTGTTCCCTAATATTTTTAAGTATCTGTTTTGCGTCTGTTCAGGTCAGCGCTGAAGTTGAGTTGGCGCGCCAGGGTCAAACCCCGCAAACGATACAAGAGGTTTACAATGTTGATGGTGCGGCGTATCTGGCTCTTGACGATATTCTGCCAGCCATAGGTCTTTCCGGTTATTGGGACTCCACCAGGCATCAGTACTTCATCAATCTTCCAAAAGGGAGGGCAAGTTTGTACCCCGGTGGCCCCTATATGAGGTATGGACAACGCTACATTATGCTCGATCTCCCTGCCCGTTTTATCGATGGGCGCCTGCGGATAGCGGAGCAGGTAGTTCTTAATCAGCTCGGCGATCAGCTTTCTGATGATATTTATTATCGCAATCTGTCGCGAAATAAACGAAACCGCGATTCTGGGTCTGCAGATCAGGATCAGCTTTTTTCTTTTCTGTTACATAAGCAGTTTTCTCAGGATCGTCAGGTTTTGCGCGGAATCGCCCTGGACCCGGCACATGGCGGGGATGATGTCGGAGTGATGGGCCTGCAGGGGATTAAGGAAAAAGATGTAGCGTTAAAGATTGCGCTGGATTTGCGCCGCCATGTCAAAATGCAGTTAGGTGCTCCTGTGTATTTGAGCCGGAATGAAGATTACACTATCAGTGACAGAGAGCGCCTGAAAACCGCGCGCGAAAACCCCGTAGATCTGCTTCTTCACCTGCATGCACAGGCTGCCTTGAACTCAGAACAGCAGGGGATTCACCTGTATGTGCGTACCAACCCTGAGGTGGATCCGCTTGTGACATTCAGCCCGGATAGCAGCATGACCCTTGCATTGCGTTTAAGCAGTGCTCTGCGCGAAGCCGGGTTTAATGTACGCGAAATCAGCAGCACCGCTTTACTGCCAATTCCGCGAGGTGATCTTCCCACAGTGCTGATTGAACTGGGATACTTGAGTAATACAGAGGATGTACATATTCTCACTAGTGAGGGGCAGCGTCAGCGTTTGGTTGCTGCGTTGCTGAAAGGTATGCAGGACTTTCACGAGAATCTAGAACCCATGTGAGTTCAGTTTGCAATTACCTGTTTCGTATGTTCCCCCTTCGGGTAGTTAACAGTCGTCAGCATAACCTTTATCTAAAAAAGAGCCCGGGATGAAAGGGCTACAGGAGAACTTTGATGCAACATGGTATACGTATTGACGGACGCCAGGCCGGAGAGCTGCGTTCCGTAAGTTTTGAAACCGGATTTACCCGCTATGCAGAAGGTTCTGTGCTGATTCGTGCAGGGATGACCGCAGTATTGTGCAACGCCTCTGTGGAGGAGAAAGTTCCCCCTTTCATGCGGGGTGAAGGGCGTGGCTGGGTTACTGCCGAGTATTCTATGCTGCCCCGCGCTACCCATACCCGCAACATGCGTGAATCAACCAAAGGAAAGATCGGGGGCCGTACCCACGAGATTCAGCGTCTTATCGGGCGTGCTTTGCGCGCTGTAATTGATTTTGATCTTCTGGGGGAGCGTACTATCCAACTTGACTGCGATGTTCTTCAGGCTGACGGAGGAACCCGCACTGCAGCCATCAGTGGAGCCTATGTGGCACTACGTCTTGCGATTGCCTCTCTGCTGGAGCAGGGAGTGCTTAAGCAAAGCCCGGTGGTGGATTCCGTTGCTGCCATCAGTACCGGTATTGTGGAGGATATACCCCTGCTGGATCTTGCCTACTCAGAGGACTCAATTGCTGATGTAGATATGAACTTTGTGATTACCGGTTCAGGGAAGTTTATCGAAGTTCAAGGCACTGCAGAGACACGCCCTTTCAGCGGTGTTGAACTCGATGCTATGCGGAATCTGGCTCTAAAGGGGTGTGTGGAAATACACCAACTTCAACAAAAAGCTCTTGAAGGATAGATATGCGCTTAGTTGTAGCGACCACCAATCAGGGTAAGTTGCGTGAAATAAGGCAGCGGCTTAAGGATACTACTGTCGAGATAGAAGGTCTGGAGGCTCATCCGCAGTGTAAACCTGCCGTTGAAGATGGGCACACTTTTGCGCAAAATGCGATAAAAAAGGCTCAGGCAATAGCTGAGCAGAGTGGCAAATTATGCCTGGCGGATGATTCCGGCCTGGTAGTCGATGCTTTGGATGGTCGTCCCGGGGTGCACTCAGCGCGTTTTGCTCACGCAGAAGCCACCGATGCGGAAAATAATGCATATCTGCTTGAATGTTTACGTGGCGTACCCGACTCCGAACGGGGTGCAACATTTATCTGTGTTATGGCTCTTTGTGCCCCTGATGGTGAGTGTCGTCTGTTTGAAGGGAGGCTTGCCGGCATGATTCTATGTGAGCCTGAAGGGGACGGAGGATTTGGCTACGATCCCCTTTTCTGGCTCCCGCAGCAAAAGATATCTCTGGCGCAGCTTGCCCTGGAAGATAAAAACCGCATAAGCCACCGAGGTTTGGCACTAACGCAAGTATTGGAATTTTTGCAACAATCAGTTTGACTTAGAGAGGAATATGTATTCTAATATTATGTTGATATGATTAATTGTGAAGATAGATAACGAGCGAGGATAGATACCGGGATGGAAAAAAATCAGGAGCTCAACCCAGACGCTTACAAACAGATGCTTGAAGCACTTCCAGTTGGTTTGTTTTTTACAGATGCAGATGCTGAAATTAAGGTTTGGAATAAAGCTATCACAAAACAACTAGGGGTGTATGCTGCGGATGTAACAGGCCAGACACTGGATCAAGCAGGTTTGACGGCTGAAATATGTGGGCATAAGTTTCCTTCAAATGAGTGTGTTTTGCTGGAATATCTTCAAAGCATAGATACGAATGTTTCAAATTGTGAGAAACAGACATTCTGTCTGCATATTGCAGGTGCGACAGAGACTTCCGATTTTGCCTGCCAGTTGATTTATGCGGAAGATGGCTCACTGCAGGGAGTTCTCGGTATAGCTACTGAACTTCAAAACCAGGAACATTCCCACCATTGCTTAAAGAGCGAGACTTTCGAGCCCAGCTCTGCTCTTGAAGAAGATACATTTAATGTCCTCAATACATCAGCGTTTTATGACGCTCTAAACCGGGACTGGCATCGATACCAACGATATCAGAATATTTTTTCTATTCTGAGCCTCGAAATAGATTACTATCCCCATTTCGAAGCGGTCTTGGGTGAAAACGCTGCGAGTGACCTTATAACTCATGTAATTTCGAATATTGGATCATCCCTGCGCCGTTCGGATATTATAGGCCAGGTGGCAGCAAATCGTTTTATCATCCTTCTGTCCAACTCTGATCGTAAATCAGCTCTCAAAGTTGCCAATATGCTGTTGGATAATTTGCATCAGCAGACCTGTCCTGATCTTCCACTTGTTATGAGTGCAAGCATCGGTGCCGTATCAGTAGAAGATAAGCAATCTCTGGACAAGACGCTGGAACGGGCGGACAATGCACTTCACCGTTCGGTAGAAATGGGTCGCAATCAGGTTACTTTCTGGGGTTAAAGCCTGGCGCACAGCAAAGGTGCGTTGACTTTTGGGCAGGGTAATGGTAAAAGCCCACACCCTGATGCATTAAAAAAGTATGCCGAAGGTGCAACTTGAACGATTAAACCTCATTTCCGCTCCCGGCGGGATCTGTTATTTTTATCAAAAACCGAACATTGGAAAGGAAGACGCTACATGGAGAAGACATTTGCAATTATAAAGCCCGACGCTTTTGCGGCAGGAAACGCAGGTAAAATTCTTGATCGTATCTACGCAGAGGGGTTCAATGTTGTAGGCCTCAAAAAAATCTATCTCAGCAAGGTTGAAGCTGAAGGTTTTTATTATGTGCATAAAGAGCGTCCTTTTTTTGGAGAACTCACAGATTTCATGAGTAGTGGTCCCTGCGTGGTGATGGCACTTGAAGCAGAAAACGCAATTATGAAATGGCGTGACCTCATGGGCGCAACCAACCCAGCAGATGCCGCTGAAGGAACCCTGCGTCGCGAGTTCGGCACCTCCATCGGAGAAAATGCCACTCACGGTTCTGACGCTCCTGAGACCGCAGCATTCGAGCTCGGATATTTCTTCTCCGGCATTGAGCTGCTGTAATTCGGTAAGCTCAATCGTGCTTGATGATTAAAGGCCCTTCGGATACAATCCGTGGGGCTTTTTTAATTCCTGCTCCAGTGTTGATAAGCGGCAGGACTTTACCCCTACAGAGACAGTGAATTTATTGCAATGGGTGATACAAAAGTAGACTTGCGCGGCCTTACTTCCGCCGATCTGATAGCTTTTTTGGCTGGTTTGGGCAAAGAGCGCTTCCGTAGTAAACAGTTGATGAGTTGGATGTATAAAAAAAATGTATCTGACTTCAGTCAGATGACGGACTTATCCAAGGATCTGCGCGCGGAGCTCGAACAGCGTGCATTCATTTCAGAATGGACTCCGGAGTCTGAAGAGGTAAGCGCGGATGGAACACGGAAATACCTGTTTCGTCTTGCAGACGGTGAAAGCATTGAGACCGTTCTTATCCCTATGGAGAGTGGTCGCTCCACTCTGTGTATCTCCTCCCAGGTGGGTTGTGCCATGCAGTGTGATTTCTGCCTCACCGGGACCTTCGGACTCAAACGCAACCTTAGCACAGCGGAAATTGTCAATCAGGTAAGTGCGCTGCGGAGTGAACACCATATTCACAATATTGTAGTTATGGGGATGGGAGAGCCGTTACAGAACCTGGATAACATGGTGAGCGCCCTTGAGATCTTCTATGACCCTGCGGGGATGGATTACAGCTCGCGCAAGATAACCCTTTCAACCTGCGGTCTCGTGCCGCAAATGCATGAGCTGGCAAGCCGTATCAACGTAAATCTTGCTATATCTCTCAACGCCTCCAATGACGAAGTACGCAGCCGGCTGATGCCGGTAAACAAGCGCTATCCATTGCGTGAGCTTATCCAGGCATGTCGTGATTTTCCTCTACATGGCAAACGCCGCATTACTTTTGAATATATCCTTATCCAGGATCTTAATGACTCCATCGCGGATGCCCGGCGTCTGGTGAAGTTGCTCCACGGGGTAAAGGCAAAGGTGAACCTGATTCCGTTTAACGAGCATGAGGGATCGAAATACAAATGCCCCTCTGAGGAGAGTATAAACGCGTTTCAGAGTTTTCTGCTTCAGCGCAATATTGTAGCTATCCGCAGGGCGAGCAAAGGGCAGGATATCTCTGCGGCCTGCGGTCAACTTAAAGGTAAACTGGAAGCTGAATCTCACAATACCAAGAGTGTGGAAAGGACAGAGTAGATGGCGCAAACGGTGATAGGTGTAATTGGCGGGAGTGGTCTGTATGAACTGGAGGGATTGCAGAATGTTGAAGAAGTGCGCCTGCAGACCCCCTTTGGTGAACCTTCGGATGCATACATTACCGGTACTCTGGGGGATGTGAAGCTGGTTTTCCTGCCGCGGCATGGACGCGGGCATCGCTACCTTCCTTCAGAGGTTCCTTATCGAGCTAACATCTACGGTATGAAGATGCTCGGTGTCGAGCAGATAATCTCGGTTTCTGCTGTGGGAAGTATGCAGGAAGAGATCGCACCGGGGCATATTGTCCTGCCCGATCAGTTTATCGATCGTACCACAGGTAAACGCGACAACACCTTCTTTGGAGACGGAATCGTCGGGCATGTACAGTTTGCCAATCCCATCTGTTCCGATTTGAGTCAGAGCCTGGCTAGTGCGGCTAAGGGGGCAGGCGCAACCCTGCACACGGGCGGAACCTATATCTGCATTGAGGGGCCGACCTTTTCAACCCGGGCGGAGTCGAACCTGTTCCGCAGTTGGGGGGTAGATGTGATAGGGATGACCAATCTGCCTGAGGCGCGTCTCGCGCGTGAGGCGGAGATATGTTACTCCACCATGGCGTTGGCCACTGATTACGACTGCTGGAACGAGTCTCACGATGACGTGTCAGTAGAGGCCGTGATGGCGATTATGCAGGAAAATATTGAGATGGCAAAAAAGATTATTGCCGCTTCAGTCGAGATCATAGGTGGTGCACGCACCTGCGCGTGTGTGAATGCAGCGCAGCACTGTGTTATGACCGCTCCGACCCGTTTCAATCCCACAACACGTACAAAACTCGATCTGATTATCGGTAAGTATTTCAAGGAGTAGTTGAGACATGAGTATTTTAGCAGTTGGTTCCATGGCGTTTGACAGTGTGGAGACCCCCTTTGGCAAGGCGGAAGAAGTGCTGGGCGGTTCCGCCACCTACTTTTCCACCGCAGCGAGTTTTTTTACCCCAGTCAATCTGGTTGCGGTGGTGGGGGAGGATTTTCCTCCTGAGCATATTGAGTTCCTGCAAAACCGTGGCGTTAATACCGAGGGAATAACCCGCACCTCAGGTCAAACCTTTCGCTGGAAGGGTTCCTACGGTTACGATCTCAACGAAGCCACCACTCTGGATACCCAGCTTAATGTGCTGGCCGATTTTGATCCGCAGCTGCCGGAGCATTATCGCAATGCCGAATATATTTTTCTAGGCAACATTGATCCGGAACTGCAGTTAAATGTACTCAAGCAGGTGGTACGCCCGAAGGTTGTTGCGTGTGACAGTATGAACTTCTGGATTGAGGGGAAGCGCGAAGCGCTGCTTGAGACTTTAAAACATGTAGATATCCTCCTCATCAATGAGGCAGAAGTACGCCAGCTGGCGCAGGAGCCAAACATGGTAAAAGCGGCCCATAAGGTGCTGGCAATGGGCCCTAATACCCTGGTGGTAAAACAAGGGGAATATGGCGCGGTTATGTTTACCCCTCACAGTGTTTTTTCCGCTCCAGCGTATCCCCTTGAAGCGGTATTTGATCCCACCGGCGCGGGAGATTCCTTTGCCGGGGGATTTATGGGTTATTTGAGCAGTACCAATAATCTATCAGATGAAGCTATGCGCCAGGCGATTGTGTTTGGCAGTGTCATGGCTTCGTTCAATGTAGAAGAGTTCAGTCTGGAGCGCATGCGCACTCTGGACATTGAGCAGGTACGAAACCGGTATCGTAAGTTTCAGCTACTCACCGAATTTAAAGGGGTGGACTAACCCCCCCCGGGACTGGAGAAAACCATGCTCAGAATGATCAGCCTGCTAGTTATTCTCTGTTGTGTATGTGGGTGTGCCGCAAATGGTCCGTCCAAAAAAGACATGGCAAAATCCCACTACCAACTGGCACAGTCATACATGGCAACGCGTGACTACAGCACTGCGTTGCAGGAATTACGCGAAGGCATACGCCTGCAACCGCGCAATCACGATATGCACAACCTTATCGCCCAGGCATATCAACGCAAAGCCGCGCTTGAGCAAGCTGAAACCCATTATTTAAAAGCACTGGAACTCAAGCCTGACGATCCCTATATCCAGAACAATCTGGCCGCCTTATACCTGGATATGCAGCGTTGGGATGATGCCGCGACATATTTTCGTAAAGCAGCAGATAATCTGGTGTTCAAGTATCCGGTTCGGGCTTTGACCGGTTTAGGGGTGGCGCATCATCGTGCAGGTGAATATACCCAGGCGGTAATGGCGTACAAGGAAGCACTCAAACAGTTTCCTAACAACCTGACCGTGCTGAGTCTGCTGGGGCAGACTTACGCCAAAATGGAGAAGTTCTCTCTCGCGCAGGAGGCGTTTGAGCGTGCTTTGGAGATAGACCCACTTGATAATGCTCTGCGCTTTGAATATGCCAAGACCCTGCTCAAACAAGAACGCAACGACAGGGCACAGGAGGAGTTTAGAGAAATAGCCAACCGCGAAGATAAAACCAAGTTAGGTAAAGAAGCGCGCGATTATCTGAAAATGCTTGAGAATTAGGTATTACGCACATATTCAGGGGGTATTGAGTCTGGATTGAGATTACTGCCCGTTCTTGACTTCAGTTTGGCCAGTGCTATCCTTCAGACATAAGGTAAGTGTGTTCGCATTTGACAGGTAGAAGCAGCCAGGGGCGGCTCAGCTTAATTCAATTCCCAGAGTATAGTGATATGCAGAGAAAAAAAACGATATTGGTGGTTGACGATGAGGAAACCAGCAGATACTCCCTGGGTAAATTACTCGAACGGGAAGGGTATGAAGTGGGCTGTGCCGCTGATGGCAACGAAGCCCTGAAAGAACTGCAGAGCCGGCATGTTGACTGTGTTTTGAGTGATATAAAGATGCCCGGATTGGATGGAATCAGCCTGCTGCAGCGGATTAAGTCAAAATATCCCGACATCCATGTTATAATGATTACAGCCTACGGTGAAGTTGATGTTTATCTCGAATCTGCCAACCTCGGGGCTTACGATTTTGTGCATAAGCCGATTAAATTTGAAGAGTTGAAGTTGGTACTTAAAAAAATAGCAGTGGTTGGTGATTAGTTGCTTTTCTCTCTATAGGAGGTTTGTTATGAAAGAATTCAAGACTGTTCTGTTTGCAACCGATTTTTCTGATTGTTCCCAAAAAGCCTTTGAGTACGCGAATGCCATCTGTACTGCATCAGGGGCGCGCCTGGAGATTATTCACACCATCGGCGAGCCTGTAGATCTACGTGGTTTCTATGTTCCGCATGTATCTTTTGATGTCCTCTCTAAAGAGATTGAAGAGAGCGCCAAGAAGATGATGGATGACTTTTGCGCCGATAATTTATCTGAGTCTGACAACTATGGTACAACGGTTATATCCGGGGTCCCGCATGAGGAAATAATCAGTCAGGCGGAAAAAGTAGATGCGGATGTTATTGTGATGGGTACGCATGGGCGCAGTGGCCTTGATCACGTCCTTTTTGGCAGTACCACAGAAAAAGTGATCCGAAAATCAACTATTCCGGTTCTTTCTGTACCTAACCCTAAATAGCTAAATCGATTCAGGGTAAGTTATGCCTGTAGATCAAGGGCGAGCTCCTTTTGTGGCTTGCCCTTTTTCTATGTACCTTTATCAACCAAGAGGTAGAAGCAAAGGAAACTCAGGAGTTACCCATGCCGGAAAAAATTGTTGTCATAGATGATGAACGTGCGGTTCTTGAGTTGTGTCAGATCATTCTCGGGAGCAGGGGATACGACGTCAGGACTGCGAGCAGCGGGCATGAAGGGCTTCAACTGATTGAGGAGTTCAGGCCCGCGCTGATCCTGCTTGATTATATGATGCCCGGCATGGACGGCATGGAGGTGCTCCGAGAGGTGAAGGCCTCGTACGAAGATGTATATGTGGTGATGTTTACCGGCAAAGGAAGCGAGTCTGTAGCGGTTGAAGTGATGAAAGCCGGAGCGAGCGATTATATCCTGAAGCCGTTCAATAACAAGGATCTGTTTGATCGCATAGAAAATGTTCTGCATATCCGCCATATTGAAATGGTTAACCGGCGTCTGAAACAGGAACGCGAGGAGTTGCAGCATGAGATTCAACTCTGGAATCGTGAGCTTGAATTCCGCGTGCGGGAAAAGTCGCGAGAGTTGGAACAGGCCAACCGTGAAGTGATTCAGGCCGAAAAGCTCGTGACTGTAGGGCATCTTGCGGCAGGGATGGCGCATGAAATTCGCAACCCTCTCAATTCAATCGCGCTGACTGCGCAGTTGCTCCAGTCTGAGTGTGAAGGAGAAGCAGATGAAAATGCTCTTGGATATGCCCAGAGTATTCTCTCCGAAGTAGAGCGCGTTGATAATATTTTGCGTAGATTGCTCGGTGCGAGTAAACAGAAACCCGCAGGTGAGGCGCGTCAGGTAAATTTGCGTAGCTGTGTTGAGTCAGCGCTTGAACTGTTTAACGAACAAATTAAGCATCAGAAAATTACCCTTGAGCTCAACCTGTGTCCATCACCGGTGTATATCGAGTCCAGGGGGGATGAGGTAGAGCAGGTGTTTACCAATCTGGTCGGCAATGCGCTGCACGAAATGCCGGACTCCGGAACCTTGAGCATCGATCTGAAGGTTGAATCCGACAAAGCTCAGGTTCATGTGGGTGATACCGGTTCCGGTATTCCTGAGGATAATTTGGTGAAGATTTTCGATCCTTTTTATACCACAAAAAGCAATGGTACCGGTTTCGGCCTTTCTGTTGTATTACGCGTCGTTAAGAGCTGTAACGGTAACATAAGGGTTGAAAGTGAACCCGGCAAAGGGGCAGATTTTTACATGGAATTTCCCCTCTCACAAGTTTCTGCGTCCGCAGATGTGGCTGTAGAATAGGTCCCTATTTTGACTCAGTATCCTTATCAACGCTGGAAACTTACCCAGGTCAGCCTCAGTCTCGAGCAAGATGAAGCGCAACTTCCCGAGGTAGTGGCGCAGATCCTCAAGGTTCAACAGAGCGCTATACTCAATCTGAAGATCATGCGCCGGGGCATTGACGCACGCCGCAAACGCCGGATTTTGCGGGTATATACCATCGCATTTGACTTGCCTTTGGATGTCAGCGTGCCAGTGCACCTGCAGAATAGCGGAACATTACAACCATTGGATAAAACCCAGGATACGAGATGCCACTATGTGCGCCCTTCCGCAACCCAGCGTATTGTCGTGGCGGGGATGGGGCCATCTGGACTCTTTGCCGCGCTCGAACTGGCACACAGTGGCCACAGTGTGACCCTGCTGGAGCGCGGCGCTCCGGTGGCAGAGCGGGTACGCGATGTTGAAACCTTCTGGTCGGGAGGTGCGCTCAATCCCCAGAGCAATGTTCAGTTCGGCGAGGGAGGAGCAGGAACCTTTTCCGACGGTAAACTCACCACCAGGATCAAGCATCCCCTCGCTGCCAGAGTAATGGAAACCTTTGTTGCCTGTGGCGCTTCGGAGGATATCCGTATCGATGCCAAACCCCATATCGGTACCGATGTGCTGCGTACGGTACTGGTAAATCTGCGTTCAGAGCTGCGTTCACTCGGAGTGGAGATCAGATATCATTCTCAGCTTACCGATCTGGAGATTGAACACGGTTGTGTCAAGGGGGTTGTGGTCAATGCCTCTGAACAGATACACTGCGATGCAGTTGTCCTTGCGGTGGGACACAGTGCCAGAGATACCTATACCATGCTGTACCAACGGGGGATCGCGATGGAGCCCAAGCCCTTTGCCGTAGGGGTGCGGGTCGAACATCCGGCGTCACTGATTAACTCCATCCAGTACGGGATGGAATCGCATCCGCGTCTTCCCACTGCGGAATACGCCCTCAGCTGGAATGATCGCAACAGCGGCAGAGGGGTATATTCCTTCTGTATGTGCCCTGGGGGCGAAGTGGTATTGAGCAGTAGTGAGGAACACGGGGTGGTGGTAAATGGCATGAGCCACTCCAGGCGTGCTGGTGATTATTCGAACAGTGCTCTGGTGGTGGGAGTAAAACCGCAGGACTTCGAAGGACATACACCCCTCGCCGGGGTTGAATTTCAGCGCTTCTGGGAGCAGAAAGCATATGCAGGCAATGGCGACTACCGTCCGCCGGCTCAGAACATGCTCAGCTTTTTACAGCGCGGCTATGCCCCGGTTAACAGCACATGCCGCCCCGGAGTGCGTGAAGAGGAACTGCGTGAATATCTGCCAGCGTTTGTATATGCAGGGCTACAACAGGCACTCCCCAGCTTTGAGCGTAAAATGCGCGGTTTTATCAGTACCGAAGCTAGCATTATCGGGCTTGAAACAAGAACTTCAGCTCCCCTGCGGATTTTGCGCACCTCCGGGATGGAATCGGTTAACTGTAACGGTTTGTACCCCGTAGGTGAGGGTGCAGGTTACGCTGGGGGGATAATGAGTGCAGCCCTTGACGGTCTCAAGGTTGTGCAGGCGATAAACGAGCAAACACATGTTGAAACCTGAATTTAAATCAATATGTCTCCCTGGAGGAGCATACAACAGGAGCAGTATTTTTGAAGAAAACCTATATTGAAGAAATCCGCGAACGCGATCCCATCAACAGCGTATTTCTGGTGCGGGATAAGAACATGGCTATGGCCAAAAACGGCAAGCCGTATATGAACCTGAAAATCATGGACCGGAGCGGAGAAGTTGACGGACGCATCTGGGATAGGGTTGATGAACTAAACTCGCAGTTTGATAAGGATGATTTTGTCCACGTCAAGGGTAAAGCCAATCTCTTCATGGGCAAGATGCAGTTTATCATTAGCAGCATCGAACGCGTCGATGAACAACAGATTAATCTGGGCGATTTTCTCCCTGTAAGTGCCAATGACCCTCAGGAAATGCGGGCGGAAATGCAGGAGATGATTGCGCGCATTGCTGATCCGGACTATCGCCGCCTACTTGAGGCCTTCAGCTCAGATGAGGAATTTATGCGCCTGTATCTCAAGGCTCCTGCAGCAAAGTCCATGCACCATGTGTATCTCGGCGGTCTGCTGGAGCACTCCCTGTGTGTTGCACGTCTGGCACAGGATGTAAGCGCGCGCTATCCTCGCATTGACCGCGATCTGCTGCTGTGCAGTGCGCTTTTGCATGATATCGGAAAGGTTGCGGAGTTGCGCTATGCGCGCAGTTTTGACTACACTGACGCTGGGAAACTCATCGGGCATATTGTCATGGGGGTTGAAATGCTGGAGGAGAAGATCAGGACCTGCCCTGGTTTCCCGCCACTGAAGACCATGCTGCTCAAGCACATGCTCCTCTCCCATCACGGCCAGTACGAGTATGGATCCCCCAAGAGACCCAAAACCCTTGAGGCTGTAGTGCTTAACTTCGTCGACGATATGGATGCGAAGATCAACGGCATAGCCCTGCATATTGATCGTGAGCAGCACAATCCCTCTGAATGGACATCTTATCATCGCTTATATGATCGCTACTTCTATGCTCCTGCACATGAAGCAGGTAAAAATATAAAACCTGCTGCGCCATCTGCACTCGAAGATGCTGCTTCCGCACCGGCGCCTACAAAGGATGAGAATAAACGTCCCACAGACAAGAGACAGTCCAAAACCAACAAAAGATATCAGGACCCCCTGCGCAGTTCCCTCGGCGACCAGCTTGCGGGTGCAACCCTGGATTTATTTGAAAACAGAGAGGATGGAGAAAAATGATCATTAAGACTCTGCCCGTAGGCCCCCTACAGGTTAATTGTTATATCGTTGCATGTCCGCGCACCAAAAAGGCGTTAATTGTAGATCCGGGAGACGAAGCGGAGCAAATTCTCCGTGTGATAGAGCAGGAGGGGCTCGAGCCCAAGATACTGGTGAATACCCACGGCCATTTCGATCATGTCGGAGGGAATAGCGCTCTTCTGGAAAAAACCGGCATTGAGTTCTGTATGCACGAAGATGATGTCCCCATGCTTAAACAGGCATCGCGCCAGGCTGCGAGCTTTGGATTGCCTGCAGTTGAATCACCCCAGCCGAGTCGTTTTCTGCAAAATGGCGATCTTCTGGAGGTCGGCGACTTAAGTTTTGAGGTAATCCATACTCCGGGACATTCACCCGGCGGAATATGCCTGTATGGTGAAGGACACCTTTTCTCCGGGGATACACTCTTTGCCGGTTCCATCGGGCGCACTGATCTGCCGGGCGGGGATATGCAGCAACTGATCGGGCATGTCCGTTCCCAGCTTATGGTCCTGCCCGGATCCACAGTGGTACATCCCGGGCACGGCCCTGAATCCACCATTGCTGCGGAGCAGAGTTCTAATCCGTTTGTCAATGGCGACTATGTTTGATGTACTCACAAATACGTCAGATGCCCTGCCGGAAACCGGAATAATTGATACTTTTGCTAAAAATCATAAGATGGCTAAGCAAAAATTTCGACCTACAAGGCCTGGTGGGTTTTCAGGGACGAAGGCATACATCTGGTATGTCGAGATCCTGAAAAAACGCCGTAACGCCGTAGGGCGGTCTTTTGCGACGCCATCAATAATTGACTAAGAGGTCACAACTTATGCCAACGTTGGAGGGTAAACAGATCGTACTCGGGGTGTGCGGCGGAATCGCGGTGTATAAAGCCGTGGAACTGCTGCGCCTGCTCACCAAGGCCGGAGCCGAGGTCTCGGTGGTGATGACCGCAAATGCATGTGAGTTTGTTACACCGCTGACCTTTCAGACCCTCTCGAATAACCCCGTGCATACCCATATGTTCGATCTGTATCAGGAAAAAGAGATCGGGCATATCTCTCTGGCGGATAAAGCCGATATGTGCGTAGTTGTTCCCGCAACGGCAAACATTATCGGCAAACTCAGCGGTGGAATTGCGGATGATCTGCTCAGTACTACCCTGATGGCGACTAAGGCTCCTGTGGTTCTGGCCCCTTCCATGAATGTGAATATGTATGAAAGTGCGGCGTTACAGCACAACCTGCAGGTATTGTCTCAGCGCGGTTTCAACATCATTGAACCCGATGAAGGATACCTTGCATGCGGCTGGGACGGGAAGGGTAAATTGCCCGCTCCGGAGCATATTCTGGCGTGGATTGAACGCATTGCAACTCCTGCCGATCTGAGCGGAGAGCGGGTTCTGGTGAGTGCCGGTCCCACGCGCGAAGAGATCGATCCGGTGCGCTATGTATCCAACTACTCTTCGGGTAAAATGGGATATGCCATTGCGCGTGCCGCATGGGAACGTGGTGCTGAGGTGGTACTGGTGAGCGGACCTACAGCACTTGAAGCTCCAGTCGGGGTGCGGCGTGTATGTGTCACAAGTGCCAGAGAGATGCATGCCGCAGTGATGCATGAATTACCTGAAGCCAGTGTGGTGATCAAGGCAGCAGCTGTAGCAGACTATCGTCCCTGCAGTGCTGCAGCCCA
The DNA here is from genome assembly GCA_046482505.1 of Desulfuromonadaceae bacterium. GTDB lineage: Bacteria > Desulfobacterota > Desulfuromonadia > Desulfuromonadales > Desulfuromonadaceae > JAIVHC01. The sequence goes on from JAWOFA010000034.1 coordinate 37,527, forward strand.
GAAGATCAAGAAAAATCCCGGTGCCATGAGTCTCGAGTTGGAGCCCAATCCGGATATTCTGGCACAGATCGGGGCTCAGAAAACCGGGCAGGTTGTAGTTGGATTTGCTGCCGAAACCCATGATATCCTGCGTCATGCGCGTGAGAAGCTGCAACGTAAAAACCTGGATCTTCTTGTGGCCAACGACGTGACAGCGAAAGGAGCAGGTTTCGATGTTGATACCAATGTGGTGAAGTTTCTGCATGCGGACGGGAGGGTTGAAGAGATGCCCGAACAGAGCAAAGCCGAGGTTGCACATGCACTGTTGGATCGGATCAGTGCCTGCATTGGCGCTCGTCGTGCCTAGATATTGTTGAGCGGGTTAGTGATATTGGAGCGGAAGTGCTCCTTGATATCATCAAGTACCGGAACGCTGAGTTCGGAGGGGAGGCGCCCATCCTGCCACAGAGTCTTAAGGCTGGTGCGCATTTTGTGCGCGGTCTGCAGGGCGCGTTCGCCGGTGGGGTCGGCATTGAGGTAGATACTCTGCGGGTCGGAGAGTACGCTCATGCTCGCTTCCAGGGCCAGATCCAGATATTCCTGGCGATCTTTCTGCTCCAGCCTCCACACTGAACGTTCATCGAGGCGCTTTAGAATCCGCTGCCAGCGCTGGATACGGCTGATGAGCAACATAGAATTAAACATGCGCTTATTGGTGCCGAAGGAGAACAGTGTACGTACCAATACGCGGCGCAACAGTTTGTCGTTATCGCTGAAATCGTTCTGTGCAAGATCACGGGCCTGAACCCATATCTTTGGATCGATGCGTGCCTCAAAGCGAAGCTCCCAGTAGGCGTGATTGAGAAACATGGTGTTGTAACTGCGCACCATTTTATACGGCACCATAAAGCCATGTGCTATGGTATCCGCGCCGAGATGGGCAATGTAGCCATACGCACATGCGCGTTGCGCATCAGTTTTTGCCGCAGCCAGAACCTTGTTGCCCATGTTCCAGCTGTGGCAGTGTTTCAGATAGTGGGTGTATTTTTTCCCCAGGGTAATATCTGCACTTATGCAGCCGTAGAGAAAATCGTGCGGAAAAGCGTTCAGAAGCGTTGCCAGATGGGCGGGAAGATTCCCCGTCTTCGCCAGGATGCTGTTGCCCAGGTGCAGGTGCACCCCGAAGCCCCACGCCCATACTTCGGTAGGGACGAGGCAAATACTAAAAAAAGTAAGCAAAGTTAAGCATGAGCGCATACAATCATCTCCGCGCCGGACCGGAAAAGCGTTTTAAGTGTTTCTATAACCTCTGAACAGGATAATGCCATCCGTTGGCGGATGTAAAGGATATGGTTGATAAACGTACACAACTCATACAATTCGCACGCTCAAGCACCGTAGCTGCCCTGCAGGATATGCAGCGCTGGGGTGTTGAAGACCTCCATTTTGATACGAAAACACCGGAATTATTGCCCTTGTGCTCCAGCCTTGATCCGGCAGTGGCAGCAACGACTACATGCCGCACGGAAACACTCGAAGAGATACGTGCCGATCTGGGCGAATGTCAGCGCTGTCCTCTGGGACGCACGCGCACCAACCTGGTATTTGGGAGCGGAAATTCCAAAGCGTCTCTGGTGTTTGTCGGCGAGGGTCCGGGGCGCTGGGAAGATGAGCAGGGCGAGCCTTTTGTGGGGGAGGCGGGGTTGTTGTTGAATCGGATTCTGTTTGCCATGGGACTTGAGCGTGAAGATGTGTATATCTGCAATGTAATCAAGTGCCGCCCACCTCAGAATCGTAATCCAGAAGATGAAGAGATTGCTGCGTGCGAGCCATTTCTGAAACGCCAGCTCAATGCCATCAACCCCGATGTTCTGGTGGCCCTGGGGAAATTTGCCGCGCAAACCCTGTTGCAGGATAAAACCCCCATCAGTAAATTGCGCGGCGAGTGGCGCAGTTACAACGGTATAGACCTCATGCCTACATTCCATCCAGCTTATCTGCTGCGCAATCCCGGGCACAAACGCGAAATGTGGCAGGATATGAAACATGTGATGCAGCGCCTGCGCAGTCGGGGGGAGTAGATCAAAGTTCAGTGCTCGCGATGCACTCGATTTCAATTTTTGCTTTTTTAGGCAGGGCCGCAACCTGGATGCATGCACGTGCGGGAGCCGGAGCGCCGACATATTCAGCATAGATATCGTTAACTACGCTAAAATCATCCAGATCGGTAAGATAGATCGTGGTTTTAAGCACCTGGGTAAAAGTGAGTTCCGCAGCGGCCAGGACCTCTTTAAGATTCTGCATAACCTGATGGGTCTGACCCTTTATGGATGGAGCGGAAATATCTCCTGTGCGCGGATCAATGGGGATCTGCCCGGAACAGAATACCAGTTTTCCACTTTTAATTGCCTGAGAGTATGGGCCAATGGCCTGAGGGGCAGCCTCGGTAGTGATTTCAGTTTTCATGGCAAAAGATCTCCTTCGTTTAATCTCAATTGTCGGTGTTAGGAAAGTCTTCCAACGCATGTGCGTTTGCAATTTGAATGACACATCCATTGCATTTTAAGCATGCCTGGCGATGTGTGCAATAATTATTACGCCATTAACTGAGGCGAAACCACTGCAAGTTGATGAGGGTATGTTTGAAGGGGAAATGGAGGTTCAACAATGAACGACAGATTCAGAGCTGCACGAGTTTCAGCGCACGGTGGACACAGCGGTCAGTTTTGCCTCCATGCACAGGACGACCTGGAGGCGATGGTGCAGGAATACATCAGGCAGGATTTCGCCTGGTTTGGGGTTTCAGAACACATGCCTCCACTGTACGATGAGTACCGTTATGCAGATGAACGTGAGGCGGGTATCAGCAGTATTGCTCTGCAGGATCAGTTTGGCCACTATGTAGAAACGGCGCAGAGCCTTAAAGAGCGTTACCGCAGCCAAACACCCCTGCTGGTGGGGATGGAAACTGAATGTTATCCAGGTGGGCTTGAATATGCATTAGAGTTGCAACAGAGGTACGCTCTGGACTATATTGTCGGGTCCGTGCACCATGTGCGGGGAGTGAATTTTGATTTCAGTCCTGCTGAATATGCTCATGCTACCGAGGTTTGTGGAGATATAGATGCGCTCTACTGTACCTATTTTGATGAGCAATTTGAGATGCTTCAGTATTTGAAGCCGGCGGTAGTGGGCCATTTTGATCTGATTCGCCTCTATGACCCCGATTACTCCAGGCGCTTAGCTACGCCCGCAGTAATGCAGCGCATTGAACGCAATCTGGCGTATGTCGGTGAGCAGCGCCTGTGCCTCGATCTCAATATGCGCGCACTGCTTAAAGGTGCCCCGGAGCCATATATATCGCGTTCGATTCTCGAAAAAGCGTTGGCAATGGGGGTCGATATTCTGCCCGGGGATGATTCACACAGTGTATCCAGTGTAGGCAGCGGTATTGATGCGGGCATAACCCTGTTGCAAGAGCTCGGGTATGAATGCATGTGGCAACGCCCGGATAGGCTTCATGCTTGATGATTCTGCCGGGTTTTCATGCAGTCACAGCCTTACACGCAGACAAAGATATAGATAACGTAGCTGTTCAGCAAAGGCTTATGGCACCCATTCCAAGGGACACGACTGTTTGAGATTGGGGCCATCCATGGCCGTTCGACTGTCGCCGTCCGTGGCGACAGACGCCCTTTCCATGGGTACCATAAGCCCCTGCCGCTAGTGGATGATGAATAGTTACTAGATAACAATACATACAGGATTAGAACAGGACACGATATTTGAATATGAAAAACATACTTAACAATCAGGAAACCTCTCTAAGCTTTGAATTCTTTCCCCCCAAAACCGAACGCGGGTGGGATAATTTGCTGGATAATATTGAAAAGCTCATGCCGCTCAAACCCTCATCGGTGAGTGTTACCTATGGCGCCGGTGGCTCTACGCGCAGTCAGACCAATCGCCTGGTGATGCGCATACATGAGGAATGCAAGGTCCCCGTGGTGCCACATCAGACCTGTGTTGCGGCTACGCGCTCTGAAGTGCGCACCATCATGCAGCGGTATCGTGATGCCGGGGTGTATAATGTGCTGGCGCTGCGCGGTGATCCGCCCGTGGGTGAGGATGACTGGTATCCGCCTGAGGATGGGTTTAAATACGCTGTGGATCTGGTGCGTTTTATCCGGGCGGAGTTCCCCGATACCAGCATCGGGGTGGCGGGCTTCCCCGAGGGTCATCCGCAGATGCCGAATCGCCTCCTGGAGATTGAGTATCTCAAGGAGAAGGTCGATGCGGGGGCGGATTACATTGTTACCCAGCTGTTTTTTGACAACCGTGACTTCTACGACTTTTGTGAGCGGTGCCGCCTGGCGGGAATTGAAGTTCCCATCATTGCCGGGATAATGCCGTTGCGGAATCGCAAGGGAATGGAGAAGATGGCTGAGCTAGCCGCCGGGGCGCGTTTCCCCGCAGCACTACTGCGTCAGGTTGCTGAAGCGTCTGATGATGCAGCGGTGGAGCGGATCGGGCTCGACTGGGCTACGGAACAGGTGCGCGATTTGCTTGAGCACAAAGTCAGTGGAGTCCACTTCTACACCCTTAACAGTGCAGAGCCCACCCTGGAGATCTTTGCGCGCCTGGGCTTGACCCAGCGCTGAGCATTGCTCGCTGTTCTGGTTTGATGTAGTTGCGGGGACATCTTTAGTTTGGATGTTTCTGCAGCAATTCCAGAATTCCCCGGATCAGATCGAGGGGAGTGGGAGGGCAGCCCTTGATGTAGGCATCCACGGGGAGCACGTTGTCTACACCGCCACAACTGGCATAACTGGTGCCGAACTCTCCGCCGGTTGCGGCGCACTCCCCCATAGCCACAACCAGCTTCGGTGCCGGAGTACAGGCGTAGGTGCGTTTCAGGGCCTCCTGCATATGGCGGGATACCACCCCGGTCACCAGAAGCATATCCGCATGCCGGGGCGAGGCGACAAAGTGGATCCCGAAGCGTTCGATATCGTAGAAACTGTTGTTGACCGCATGCATCTCCAATTCACACCCGTTACACGAGCCCGCATCCACCATGCGGATTGCCAGACTCCCTCCGAATGTGGCGGCAATGTGACGCTGACATTCCCTGCCTAATTCGGCGATCTCCACTTCTGCTGTACTGATGGTTTCGGTCAACCGCCCGGTACGGCGGATTTTGTTTAATATGGAAAGCATATCCTGTCATTCCTTCAGGTTGGACGTTTTTAAAGATCGTGACCGGAGTACGAACCGTTAACCGATTTGTTACACACCGGGAAGTCGGGGATAATGTTCCCGTGGATCAGCCCCTCCAAAGCAGGCCAGTTGAGCCAGCTCGGATCGCGCGGGAAGTAACGTTCCACATTACCCTCTGCATTGAGATGCACATACGCCACGGTTTCTCCGCGCCATCCTTCCACCAGCCCGACCCCGGCGCTATCTCGATACGCAGGTTTTTTGTCTGCCACAGCAGCCCCGTTCGGCAAGGTGTTAAGCAGGGTGGTTATCAGATCTGTGGCGATCAGGATTTCATCTCCACGCACCCGGGTGCGCTTTGCCACATCCCCCTCCGAATACACCGGCACTTTGACATCCAGTTCCTGATACGGAGGATAGGGAGCATCGCGGCGCAGATCATAGTCGATATTGCTGGCGCGTCCCACATATCCCAGGGCTCCGAGACGGGCAGCCGTTTTGTGGGGCAGAATACCGGTGGTACGCAAACGATCCTGCAGGGAAGGATATTCGAGAATCATAGGCATCAATTCCGCCACTTCGGTGCGCAACATCTCCTGCTCCTTCAGCATTGCGGCGATTCCATCCGCATCCAGATCGCAGCTTACTCCCCCCATTGCAATACAGTCCATCAGGAGACGATGGCCGAATAATTCCATATTCAAACGCTGGATACGTTCGCGCAGGGTACTGAACTGCACCATAGCGAAGGAAAAGCCCACATCATTGCAGATTGCCCCGATGTCACCGCAGTGATTGGCTATCCGTTCGCGCTCTGCGAGTATCGCACGTAAGGCGAGGGCCCGCGGGGGAACTTCGACCTCCAGGGCATGCTCCACTGACTGCGCCGCCGCCCAGCTGTGGGCGATACAGCTGTCACCACTCACGCGTGCCGCGAGGCGGAGTAAGCCGGGGATATCGCGTCCCTCCGCAATCTTTTCAATCCCTTTATGCACATAGCCCAAATGGCCTTCGAGACGCAGCATATCTTCGCCAATGGTGTGAAAGCGAAAATGCCCCGGTTCGATGATCCCCGCATGTACCGGCCCCACAGGAACCTCGTGAAGATCTTCCCCCTCCATCTTTACAAATGGATAGGTGTGGTCGGTGGGGGTGTCGGGGGCAGGATTGCCGGCTAAGGGGAATTCCTTCCGCAGCGGGAACACACCTGCACTCCACGCCTGATGCCGGGTCCAGCGGCGCGGATCGGGGTGCTCACTGAAGTGAATGCCTAACATATCCTGCACATGGCGTTCGGGACGGTCAGCATTGGGATACACCCCTGTCATGGAAGGGAGTTCTGGGTGCGTAGGCGGTATCTGAGTGGTCAGTAGAAGATGCCCCCTTTCGCCCCCCCACAGTGCCATCACCCATATTTTGTCACTGCGCTCCTCTGCCCACAGCGCACTCCAGCGCAGGTGGGAGTATTTGCATACCGCAGCGGCATCGCTCCAGCACGGAGCATCAATGTTTACCACTACACACGCGCCCACAGGAACGCCATTGGGAGTGGAGGTGGTTAACGCAGCGGCATGCAGATGTTCTACACATTGATTTACATTGGAGTTTGTCTCCCGGATTTGTTGTAGGTAAGATGGTCTGTTGGAGTCGGGCATCAAAGTACCCCCTTTCCGCTGATCATAATCGTGGCCTGATCGATCCACCCTGCGAGGACATCGGGTACGGCAATCCCCAGCCACAGAATGATGCACAGATGCAGGGCCACTGGCCACATGTTGGCTTTAATTCTTATCTGCCCCTTAGGACACGTACCAAACACCATGGGTTGAACATGGCGAAACAGACCAGCAAAGGCGATACTCAGACCCACAAGCAGGGTGATAACGAGCCAGGGATAACTTTTAATCGTGGCACTGAAGAGAAGAAATTCACTGGTAAACACCCCGAACGGGGGGAGGCCGGCGATGGCTACAGTGCCGATAAGCAGCCCCCAACCGACCTCTGGCTGAGTCTTTATAAGGCCGCGGATCTGATCAATAGATTGGGTTTTACATACCTGCGCGGCGTGTCCCACAGTGACAAAAATAGCCGATTTGGTCAGGGAGTGGACGATCATGTGCAGCAGGGCACCGAATGTAGCCAATGACCCGCCAATCCCGAAGGCAAAGGTGATCAAGCCCATGTGCTCGATGGATGAGTAGCTGAACATCCGCTTGATATCGCGCTGGCGGTGCAGAAGCAACCCCGCCACCAGAAACGAGAGGAGGCCAAACCCCATCATGATATGACCGGCAATGTTGGTGCCCAGCGCCGGATCAATGAGCATTTTGAAGCGCACCACCGCATACAGGGCGATGTTGAGCAACAGGCCGGATAAAATGGCTGACATGGGTGTCGGGCCTTCACTATGCGCATCCGGGAGCCAGTTGTGCAGGGGCACCAGACCGATCTTGGTCCCGTAGCCCACAATCAGGAATACAAAAGCGAGCAACAGCACGGTCGGTTCCAGCTCGGCGGCATGCGCATAGAGGACACTCCACATCAGCGCCTGACTTGAGTCGGGTATGATCTGTACCGCAGCAAAGTAGATCAGGGTGGTGCCGAACAGTGCCTGCGCAATTCCGACGCCGCAGATGAGAAAGTACTTCCACCCAGCCTCAATTGATTCCGGAGTGCGGTACAGGCTTACCAGCAATACCGTGGCCAGGGTGGCACCTTCCACCGCAACCTACAAAATACCCAGATTGTTGGTCATGAGGGCAAGGAGCATAGTGAACAGGAATCCCTGGTACATACTGTGATACAGGCGCATCCCCCCTGCTTTTACGCGCCCGATCTCCTGTTCATGCGCCATATAGGGGCCGGAAAACACCGCCGTAGTCATCCCTACAAAGGAGTTGAGGAGCACCAGATATACATTGAATGCGTCCACGTAGAAGAAGTTGGACGGGGTAATGATGGAGCCGGAATAAAATACCTCTACCGCCAGTTTGAATGAGGTGACAAAAGTAGCGATACAGATGAGTAGATTGAGTTTGCCCGCGAGGCGAAGATGGCCGCAGAATGCCAGGATAGCGGCGCCTCCCAGCGGAAGGAGCAGGGTGAGATACAAGGCTGAATATGTGGAGAACATGAGATTCTGCATCAGTCCACCTCTTTCAGGCGGTTGAGTTTATCTACATCGAGGGAGCCGAATTCGGTGCGAATCTGGAAAAAGAAGATCCCAAATAAAATAGCTGCCACCAGTACATCCAGCGCCACCCCCATCTCTACCACCATGGGCATCCCATGGGTTGCGGCCACCGCAGCAAACATCAGACCGTTTTCCATGCACATGAATCCCACTACCTGCACTATCGCCTTGCGACGTGAAATGATCAGGAGCATCCCCAACAATATGATTGCCAGGGAGATGGCAATGGTGTTGCGCGTTGCGAGCATGGAGAGTTCGCGGATGGGAAGAACCGTGTAGTAACTGAACAGCACCAGCGCCGCACCCCCGAGCATGATCAGCGTCGGGTTGCCCACTACCTCGACCTCGCGTTTGATATCCAGATGCGTCACCAGCTTTTGGAGTTGAATGGGGATGAAAAACACCTTCAGTCCCAGGGTGAGTGCGGCTGAGATGAGGAGGTGGTGACGCCCGTAGGTAAACGCAATGACCAGAGTAGTAGCGAATAGCAATCCGCCCTGAAGGGCAAATATGTGAATCAGGGTGAGCAAACGTGTCTGCGCCAGCAGCAGGAATGAGGTGAACAACATCAGTGCCGCCAGGGTCAGGATTAACTGCTCAGCCAGAGTAAATACGCTGATATCCATCAGTACACCTCCAGAACCACATGGCTGAGCATGCCGAGGAGAGAGAGAATAAACGCCAGACTTAAGAATTCCGGGGCACGGAAGAGGCGCATCTTAGCCAGCACCGATTCCGCCAATGCCAGAACCGCTCCAATAAGCATAAGCTTTGCCAGCATGCTCAGGGTGCCGATGGCGAGCGGGAGAACTCCCTGGTTCAAGGCGATCCCCCAGGGGATAAACAGATTGGTAATCAGGACGCCGAATATCAGCATCTTGAGCATGGATGCCCACTCCAGCAGGGCGAGATGACGCCCACTGTACTCAAGGATCATCGCTTCATGCACCATGGTCAATTCCAGGTGAGTAGCTGGATTGTCGATGGGGATGCGCCCGCATTCCGCCGTAGCCACGAGCAACAGACTCAAACCGGAAAAGATAAACGATGGATGAATCTGGAACGGCTGGGTCAGGGAGAAATGCACCATCGTATCCAGGTTGGTGCTGGCGAAGGTCATGGAGAGGGTGAAAATGGAGAGCAGCATCGCTGGCTCCGCCAGGGACGAAATGGTGACCTCGCGCGATGCTCCCATGCCGCCAAAAGCAGTGCCGATGTCCATCCCTGCGAGGCTGAGAAAGAAACGCCCGAGGGCAAAGAACCCCACCAGCACAATGACATCCGCAATTGCCGCCGTGGGCAGACCGATGGCAAAAGCGGGTACCACCGAACACGCCAACACGGTAACGCTGAACACCAGATAGGGGGTGGCGCGAAACAGCGGGGAGGCATGGTGAGCCAGCACCACCTCTTTGCGCATCAGTTTCGCCAGGTCGCGGTAGGGTTGCCACGGAGCCGGACCACGGCGGCATTGCAACTTGCACTTTACCCATTTAACCCACCCGCTCAACAGGGGGGCAAGAAGCAACAGTAAAAAGGTTTGCACAAAAGCGAGAATCCAGGCATTCATGACACAATCCACAGCATTACAATGAGGGTAAAAAAGGAATACGCCAGATAGGTGCGGATATTGCCGCCCTGCAGGCGGGCAACTATTCTGGCGCTGCGCTGGATTAAGTGCCCAAGAGGCAGATAGAGTTTATCCCAGGCCCAGTCGCCGATGTGGATGCTGTAACGTCCTCCGTTCGTTGCTCCCGATGGGGGGGAGACCTTCTCCTCTATGGGCCAGACCGGGCGGAATATGCGGCGGATCGGCTGAGAAAAACTGGAGGCGGTATATTGGGTGCGTGCTTCGAGGGGGCCAAAGCCGCAGTCCCATGCAGGGCTGAAGCGCACCGGGGTCTGGCGTCGGCGGGGATGGAGCAAAACATATGCTCCGAGCCACGCAATACATATCCCGAACAGCACCATGGGGGCGCCGTACGAAGATGCGCGCGCGGAAACCGGGGTGAGCCACACCCAGGAATTCGTTTCAATAGAACTCAGCCCACTTCCGAGCCCACTTCCGAGTAGTGCAGTTGGTATCGCCTGCATGCTGTTGATCACCGGAGCGGGGAATATCCCCAGAAGAAGACAACTCAGGGCGAGAATAATCTGGCTTGTTTTCATCCCGGCAGAGACTTCATGGGCACGCAGCATATCCTCGGTGCGCGCCTGGCCCAAAAATGCAATCCCGTACACCTTTACAAAACACGCTGCTGCGAGCGCCCCGGTCAAGGCGAGCGCGGCGGCGGCTACCGCTACCATGGACTTTATCACCCCGCTTTCAAGTGCAGTTCCCTGCAGAGCGGTTTGAAACGTGAGCCATTCAGAGACAAAGCCGTTGAAGGGTGGAAGGGCAGAAATACTGATACATCCCACCAGAAAACATACCCCGGTAACAGGCATAAGGCGCAGAAGCCCGCCCATGTGATTCAGGTCATGACGCCCGCTCTGCTGGATAACTGCGCCAGCCCCGAGGAATAGCAGACTTTTAAACAGTGCATGGTTCATACAGTGATACAGCGCGGCGATGAGACCGAGTGCAGCGAGTGCGGGTATGTCGTTACTCGCAAACAGAAACGAGAGCCCGAGTCCCATATAGATGATGCCGATATTCTCGACACTGTGATAGGCCAGAAGGCGTTTGAGGTCGTGTTGCATCAAGGCATACAGCACCCCCAGCAACGCTGATGCGCACCCGGCAAGAAGCACAATCACACCCCACTGCCAGTGAATTGTTCCGAGCAGGTCATAACAGAAACGGATGAACCCATACACAGCGACCTTAAGCATTACTCCCGACATCAGGGCGGAGATATGCGAGGGCGCCGCCGGATGTGCCTGGGGTAGCCACACATGGAGAGGAACGATTCCCGCCTTCATTCCAAAGCCGATAAAAGCAAGTCCGAAGGCGATATGTTCCCAATAGGGTGCAAGGGAGGCATTTTGCATGGCGCTGAAGGTGAAGCCATCTCCAGATCCCGCAAGCACCCCGAAACCGAGGAGGATGAAGAGTCCACCAGCCTGTGCCATGAGCAGGTAGATGAAAGCGGCCTGAGTGTTTTTCTCCTGGGAGTGATCGTGGACTACGAGGAAATAACTCGCTACAGACATCAATTCCCATGCGACCATAAACGAAAACGCGTCAGCGGCCAGGATAACCAGGTACATCCCCGCAATAAACAAGCCGGTGAATACGGCAAGGGTTCGCGCAGAAGCTGTATCAGCGCCGCTGCAGATTACATAGTTTGGCCCGAACAGCGATACAATCGCACTTACCCCGCCCACCAATAAGAGGAAGAATCCGGCCAGCGGATCAAGATGCTGGTGGCTGTGGAGCCACGGTAAGCCAATGGGGAGAACTGCACTCACATCCGAGTTGGCGACCATAACCATTGCGCCCGCACAAGCGCACATAATGCCTGATACCCCCAGCAAGGCAAATGTAAGACGCACCCCGGTGTTGATGCTGCGTACCGGTAGTGGAGCTACTGCAGCGAGCAAAGCAACGATGACGCCAAAGTGGGCTAAGTGTAGATACATGGGGCAATCCTGCCGTAGGGGGATGATGCGTTTATTCCATATTTTTATGCGTTGTTGATGCGATTCTCCGCATCCTGTATGGCGGCAAAAACCTCATCGCGTCCCGGTTGCGTGGCCAGAAGCTGCCTTAAGGCAGCATCGCGCAGAATGTACTGAAGTACAGAGAGCAGATGTAGCTGGAGCCGTAAAGAGGGTGACACCACAATAATCAGAGTATGAACCGGTTTGCTGTCCAGCGCTCCATACTCAACCGGATGTTCCAGAAAGCAGATATTCACTTTGGCACGGGTGAGATGGTCCAGAACCGCATTGCGTGGGTGGGGCAGGGCAATTCCGTCCCCGATGCCGGTTGATGCAAGCTCCTCGCGGATAATCAGCACCTTTTTCAACATCTCCAGATCAACTTCATCCGGCAGGCGTAAGTGACTTACCGCGTCAGCGATGACCTCATCTCTGGAGTTTCCGGCAACCCGGTACACGATGCCGCCGGCGTTGAGAGCATCGGCAAGTTTGGGCAGCGGTTCCTTTTCCCGTCCACATAACTCAAACGGTTCTTCAATCACATGGCGCCGTTTTGATGTGGCCCAGTCGAGCAGTTCTGCTCGTTTAAATCTGTAACTTCCGTGTACCTTATAGGTAGGGACCAGATTGCGTTTGATCCAGCGGTAGACAGTTTTTTCGGATACGGACAACAGCCTCGCGGTCTCTTTTACGTTTACGTACATATATCTCCTCTTTTGTCAAATTTGACAATCAATTGACATATGTATACTTTAGTTACATCAGGGTATGTAAGTCAATGCGTTATTTGCCTTTGGTCAAATAACGCATCACAGTAGCTAAATAGCTGTGTTGATATATATTGATAAGTTTTTTATGCGCCTGAATAGTGCAATTTATAAACATCAAAAAGGGGGTTCCATGTATACTTTTGGTCCTGTACCCTCCCGCCGTCTCGGACAAAGCCTGGGAATTAATAATATCCCGCCTAAATACTGCAGTTACGCCTGTGTGTATTGCCAATTAGGGCGGGCAATCCGGCTTGTTCAGATGCCCGAAGAGTTTTACCATCCCATGGCAGTGGTAAAAGCAGTACAAGAGAAACTCGATGTTCTCCACCTCTCAGGACAACATGTAGACTATCTAACAATTGTGGCGGACGGTGAACCGACCCTGGATCTGCATCTGAGAGAATTGATTGATGCCCTGCAGGGTACCAATCTTCCAGTTGCAGTCATAACCAACGGAACCATGCTGCAATTTCCGCAAGTGCGCACTGCGCTCTCAAAAGCAAACTGGGTTTCGGTGAAGGTTGACAGTGTTGATGAGAGCACGTGGCGAAGAATTGATCGACCCGCTAAAGGTTTGCATTTGGACAAAATACTTTACGGTATTGATAAATTTGCCGCAGAATTTTCCGGTACTCTGGTAACCGAAACCATGCTGGTGTCAGATTGCAACACCGATGAACAAACTCTCGGAAAGACGGCATGTTATATCAGAAAACTTAATCCTGAATGTGCATACTTAAGTGCGCCGGTTCGCCCGCCGGCAGAAAACTGGGTTGAAGTTCCTTCACCTGAAATATGCAACCGGGCGTTCCAGATCTTTGATTCACACATTGAAAGGGTGGAGTATCTGCTGGGATACGAGGGAAACGCGTTTGCTCATAGCGGAGATCCGGTTGAAGATGTTCTCAGTATTACCGCCGTACATCCCATGCGTGAAGATGCCTTAGAAGCACTTCTGCAACGACAGGGGGCAGATTTTGCTGTGGTGGATAATCTGATACAGCAGGGGTTATTGAAGTGTACGCCATATGCGGGGAACCGTTTTTATGCCCGCGTATTGAGACGAAGTTGAATTTGCCTGAAATATTGATTCATTTTCCAAACAGAAAGCCTCAGATCAATTAGAGCTGGGTTTGGCATTAAAATTGTAGCAAAGGTACAAAATCAACTGCGTAGATATTTGTGTTTTGAACAACTTCTGAGTATGAAGGTGATCGGTTGAACGTTTTCTCCTGTGTTTTAACATTTATCGGCATGCTTGCTTTGCTGTGTGCATTGTGGCCGGTAGCCAGAATTCGAAAAATCCTTCCTGAGCCGGCTCTTATCCGGGCATGGAATGTGTTGTCAATTTTTATTCTCTTATTTATCGGAGGGTATTTTTTATATCTTCTTGTTTCATGTGCGACTCACGAATCCATGGGAGAGATGATCGTTCCGGTGGTCTTTTTCTTCGGTGGAATTTTTGTGTTTATTGTGTGCCGTCTCTTTGATACTACCGCAACGAAACTGGTAGATTTCAAGCGTTTGGAGTATGAAAGTATTCATGATCCACTAACGGGGATATTCAACCGACGTCATATGCAGCACAGTCTTGAATCTCAGGCGGCGTTAGCACGCCGCAATAACACATCGTTAGCACTGTTGCTCATAGATCTGGATCATTTTAAAGAGGTTAACGACCAGTACGGTCATCTGTGTGGCGATGGTGTTTTGCGTCAGGTGACGGATACGATTGTGTCTCTGGTTAAACGCGATATCGATATGGTATTCAGATACGGTGGAGAGGAGTTTCTGGTAATGCTGCCTCAAACACCGCTGGAAGGCGCAGTCGTCCTGGCGGAAAAGATACGCGCCAGTATTGCGGAATCGGTGTTTGAAGTGGAATGCCAGGATGGTTTTATCCAGGTGGACTGCAGTGTCAGTATTGGTGTTGTAGTATACGATCCTGCCAAACAGAATATTATGCAATGTGTGGCACAAGCGGATGCTAAATTGTATCAGGCAAAGGAAAATGGACGTAATCAGGTTGTGAGTTGAAAGCTGCATCTCAAGGCTCCCCAACCCATCTAATAATCCTATCAGGTAATAGGGGCAGAACACGTGGATATCCGTCGTCTGGAAATTTTTTGTGCTGTTGTTGATAAAGGTAGTTTTACCCGTGCTGCAGATGCAGTATTTATTTCACAGCCTTCAGTAAGCGAAAATATCCGCATTCTGGAGCAGCAGCTGGGTGAAAAACTGGTCGATCGTCTTGGCCGGCAGGCACATCCTACCCATGCTGGGAAAATACTGTACAAATACGCGCGCAAGATGATCCAAATTCAAAACGATGCCAAACAGGCAATTAGCAGCTATCAGGGCAATCTAACCGGTCTTATGAGTGTGGGCGCCAGTACGGTGCCCGGCGCTTTTCTGCTCCCGGGATTGCTGCAGAGCTTTAAACAGCTGTATCCGCAGGCTCAGTTGCAGTTACTTATCTCCGGCAGTGCTCGGGTTGTAGATGATGTTCTGAATGGAACCCTGGAACTGGGGCTGGTGGGAAGCAAACCCAGGGATCAACGCCTTGTGCATGAAAGAGTGTTTAATGATGAGCTTCAACTCGTGGTACATCCTGATCATCCATTCGCTTCAAGGAAGGAAGTTAATGCAGGAGAGTTGCTTGATGTCCCCTTTGTGATGCGTGAATATGGATCAGGTACCCGAACAGAAATGAGTGCGGCACTAAAGGATGCTGAACTGGATGCGGGACAATTGCGCGTTATCGCAGATGTGGGAAGTAATGAGGCCGTGCGCGAAGCGGTTAAAAGCGGGATAGGGGTTGCTATCCTTTCTGCGCTGGCTGTACGCGATGATATCGGGCGTAATAAGTTAGCAGCAGTGGGTATAAATGGGGTTAAAATGCCGCGCTCTTTCTATCTTATCCATCGCAGTGGGCGTCAGCATAGCCCTCTCGCTGCAGCGTTCCACGCGCATGTGTTAGAAGAGCTTGGGCGCGAGAATTCCGAGCTTCAGGGTTAGAGTCAGAACTCGATGCCCAGGCGCTTTATCTTCTCCACCATGGTGGTGCGCTTTATATTAAGCATAGCTGCCGCCTTTGATTTTACTCCCGCACTGTTCACCAGCGCCTGACGTATCCATTCCCTTTCAATCTGCTGAATCTGTGCCGGCATGTCTAAGCCCTCTGCAGGTAAAGTAGCAGGAACTTGTTTTTGCTGGCGTTTTACTCCGGATATGTGCGGAGGCAACTCGTCGACCCCTATTATGTCCTTGTCGCACAACGCTGCGGTGCGTTCAATGATATTTTCTAACTCACGCACATTCCCCGGCCACGGATATTCCTCCAATATTTCAAAGACTTCTTTGGCAAAACTGAGTTGTCCACATTTAAGCTGGTTGCAACTCTTTTTAAGAAAGTGCCGCGCCAGGATGGAGATATCTTCTTTGCGTTCGCGCAGGGGAGGTAGATTGATAGGAATAACGTTGAGGCGGTAGAACAGATCTTCGCGAAATGTTCCATCGGTTATCATCTCTTCGAGGTTGGTGTTAGTTGCAGAGATGATGCGAATATTGAGTTTGATTGAATGATTCCCCCCCACAGGCTCGACTTCTTGCTCCTGCAGCACCCGTAAAAGCTTTAATTGCAGGGGAACCGGCATGGTGCCGATCTCATCCAGAAATATAGTGCCACCGTTGGCCTGTTCAAAGCGTCCCGGCTTGGTTTTTATTGCCCCTGTAAACGAGCCACGCATGTGACCGAATAACTCACTTTCAAGCAGATCCTGCGGGATGGCGCCGCAGTTGATAGCCACAAAGGGCTTGTCCTGCCTGGGTCCGTTGTAGTGCAGTGCGCGCGCTACCAACTCCTTGCCCGTCCCGGATTCTCCCAGAATCAGAATAGACGAATCAGTGTCGACTACCTTCTCCATACGGGTGAAAACCTTCTGGAGGGCTGTGCTTGTGCCGATAATATTAGCAAAACTGTGCCTGTTGTGGAGTTGTTGACGCAGGAGCTTGTTTTCCTGGATTAGTTTTTGTTTCTCCAGTGATTTTGCAATTATCAGTTTCAATTTGTCGATATTCAGTGGCTTGGTGATATAATCATAGGCACCATTTTTCATCGCCTCTACAGCGGTTTCGGCTGAAGCGTTTCCTGTTATGAGGATTACATTGGTGAGGGGGGAGTGCTCCTGTATATGCTTCAGGATCTCAAGACCATCTACTCCGGGAAGCATTAGGTCTGTAATCACTACCGCGTAGGTGTTTTGTGCCAGAATTCGAATAGCGTCTTCGCCACTGCGGGCGTTGGTTACTCCGTAGCCGGCTCGTTGCAGAACAGTGTGCAGCACCTTGTTGCTCTGCACGTCATCATCAACTAACAGAATCTGTATTTGTGCATCCACTGCTGTTCTCCGTAAATGTAAAGTCAAGTGTCCGGCGTCATAATTTTGACTAAGCTAGCAGATAGAGATTTTATTTGCCAGATTTTTAAGCCTGTATCTTCCTGATAAACCTGAGATATCTGGTATTATAGGTTAAAGAAAGTATTTTTATCGATTCATGTAGAAGGTTCTTTGTTCTTGACATCTTCAGTATAATTCTGTTTAAGTTGCCTAAGTATTTGAAATAAAACGTATTTTTAAAGTATGGCTAAAAAACACGTGCGTTTTTTATCTGGTATTAAAAGCGTTTTCTAGCATGAATGGAGGCAGTATGGCTGTAAAGCAATTTAAGAAAATCATGGCCGCAAACCGCGGCGAAATCGCGATCAGGATCTTTCGTGCATGCACAGAGTTGGGTATAGGTACCCTGGCAATTTACTCTGAAGAAGATAAGGTTGCATTGCACCGCTACAAGGCCGATGAAGCATACATGATCGGCAAAGGGAAAGGTCCCATTGATGCATATCTCGGTATTGATGAGATCATTGAACTGGCGCGTGCGAAAGAGGTTGATGCCATCCATCCCGGATATGGCTTTTTATCTGAAAATCCGGAATTTGCTGAAGCCTGTGAAAACGCAGGCATTGCGTTTATCGGCCCCACTCCGGAAATTCAACGTCGCCTGGGCAATAAGGTTGCTGCGCGTGAGGTTGCTATCGCTGCAGGTGTACCGATTGTTCCGGGGACGGAAAACCCGGTAAAGACCGAAGAAGAGGCGCTGCTCTTTGCCAAAGAGTGCGGCTATCCCATTATAGTAAAAGCCGCCGCTGGCGGTGGTGGTCGTGGGATGCGTGTAGTGCGCAAACGCGAAGAGTTGGTTGAAAGTATCAAGTCTGCTACATCGGAGGCCAAGGCCGCCTTCGGTGATGGCACGGTGTTTCTGGAAAAGTACCTGGAACATCCCAAGCACATTGAAGTGCAGGTGATGGGTGACCAATACGGCAATATGGTCCATTACTTTGAGCGTGATTGCTCCATCCAGCGGCGCCATCAGAAAGTGATAGAACTTGCCCCGTCACCCTCGCTGAGTAAGAAAAAGCGCGATGAGGTGTGCAAGTATGCGATGCAGATTGTGCAGGAAGTGGGGTATGTCAACGCCGGCACAGTGGAATTTCTTATGGATAAAGAGGGTAAATTCTACTTTATCGAAACCAATCCGCGTATTCAGGTAGAGCACACGGTTACCGAATTGGTTACCATGCGTAACCTGGTTCAGACCCAGATTCTGGTAGCACAGGGATACAAGCTTTCCGACCCAGAGATCGGCATCAAGAAGCAGAGCGATATAGAGATGCGTGGTTATGCGATTCAGTGTCGTGTGACTACAGAAGATCCGGCAAACAATTTTGCCCCCGATTTTGGCACCATTAAAGCCTACCGTACTGCAGTGGGCTTTGGGGTGCGTCTGGATGCGGCCAACGGCTTTGCCGGCTCTGAAATTACGCCGTACTACGATTCGCTTCTGGTTAAGGTCTCCACCTGGGGGATATCGTTCCTCGATGCGTGCCGTACCATGAACCGCGCCCTTAAGGAATTCAGGGTCAGGGGGGTTAAGACCAATATCGGTTTCCTTGAAAATGTGATCACGCACGAGCCTTTCATCAAGGGGGAGTGTGACACTTCGTATCTGGATGATCATCCGGAGCTCTTTATCATTCCCGAGAAGAAAGACAGAGCCAACAAGTTGCTTCAGTATATCGGGCATGTATCTGTCAATGGTTATCCAAATATCAAGAAACGCCTGAAGCTTAATGATTTGCGCGAAGCTCATGTCCCGTCAATACCCTCAGACATACCCTGTCCACGAGGAACGCGCGACATATTACTGGATAAGGGCCCCGAAGGGTTGGCAAAGTGGGTAAAAGATCAGAATCAGCTACTCATTACTGATACCACTATGCGTGATGCGCATCAGTCCATTCTCGCGACCAGGGTGCGCACCTATGACCTGGAAAAAATTGCAGCTGCTACGAGTCACCTTGGCGGCGGTTTGTTCTCTATGGAGATGTGGGGTGGAGCCACCTTTGACGTAGCAATGCGCTTTTTGACCGAGGACCCATGGGAGCGCCTCGATCGCCTCCGCGCTAAAGTGCCTAATACACTGTTTCAGATGCTGCTGCGCGGTTCCAATGCGGTGGGCTACACCAATTACCCCGACAACGTCGTACAGGATTTTGTTGCGAGAGCGGCCAAAGGTGGTATCGATGTGTTCCGGGTTTTTGACTCGCTGAACTGGACCAAGGGGATGAAGGTAGCGATGGATGCGGTGCAGAAAGAGGGCGCCGTTTGTGAAGCTGCCATGTGTTATACCGGTGATATCTCCGACCCCACACGAGACAAGTACCCTCTGGAGTACTATGTCAACATGGCCAAAGAGCTCGAAAATATGGGAGCGCATATCCTCGGGATCAAGGATATGGCCGGATTGCTCAAACCTTTTGCAGCCGAAAAACTGATTAAAGCCCTGAAAGAAGAAGTGGGAATTCCTATCCATCTCCATACCCATGATACTTCAGGCAATGGTGGTACCATGCTTCTCATGGCTTCCAAGGCCGGGGTGGATATTGTAGATACCGCGCTTTCCTCCATCTCCGGGCTCACCTCTCAGCCCAGCATGAATGCCCTTATTGCAACCCTTGAGGGGACCATGTGGGATCCGAAGCTGGATAAAGAGGGGATGCAACAGCTCGCCAACTACTGGGAAACCGTGCGCACTTACTACGAGCCTTTCGAATCCGAGTTGCGTGCCAGCACCGCCCAGGTCTACGAGCATGAAATACCCGGGGGGCAGTACTCCAACTACAAACCGCAGGTTGAAGGTCTGGGACTCGGACACCGCTGGGAAGAGTGTAAACAGATGTATCGCAAGGTCAACGATATGTTTGGCGATCTGGTCAAGGTAACTCCTTCCTCCAAAATCGTGGGGGATATGGCGATGTTCATGGTGCAGAACAACCTCGAGCCTGAAGATGTGATGGAGCGCGGCCACGATCTTGCGTTCCCGCAGGGGGTTGTAGATTTCTTCAAGGGGATGCTGGGGCAGCCCTACGGTGGATTCCCGGAGAAACTTCAGAAAATAATCCTCAAGGATGAAGTACCTTTTACCCATCGACCCGGCGAGTTTCTGGAACCGGTGGATTTTGCCGCCAAGAAAGAGGAGCTTGAAAAGAAACTCGGTCACGAGATCAAGGATCGTGATGTCTCCTCTGCCGTGCTCTATCCCGGCGTGTTCGAAGAGTTTGATCGTCACAGGCAGCAATATAGCGATACCTCTGTTCTATCTACACCGCTGTACTTCTACGGCCTTGAGCCCGGAGATGAAGTGAGTGTGGAGATTGAAGAGGGGAAAACTCTGATTGTAAAGATGACCGCCATCGGCGAAGTGAGCAAGGATGGTACTCGGAGTATCTTCTTTGAACTCAACGGGGAGCCGCGCCAGGTTACTGTCAAAGACCTCTCCGCAGATACAGCTGATGCGGATATCGTGCTCGCAGACCCGGGTAACGACAAGCATATCGGCGCACCTATGCCGGGTAAGATCTTCAAGATGAATGTAGCTGTGGGAGATGAAGTCAAAGCCGGAGATACCCTGTTGGTTACCGAAGCGATGAAGATGGAAACCAACGTGCGCGCTAAAACCGATGGCGTAGTAAAGGAGATCCTTTTGGGTGAAGGATCCCAGGTGCAGCAGGATGTACTCATAGTCGTGCTCGAATAGTACTTGTGGTAGATTAAACAGGTATGAGATAACAGGGCTGTTCTCTATTTCGGGGGGCGGCCCTGTTTTTATTGGAGCAGGGGAGGGATTGGTTCCCCGCATACGGGTTTCACAATAATGACCCTGTAAATTGATTACGCTTGTTCTGCCCTACATTCTGTTGTAATAAGTCAACCTTTGGGGAATATTTTTTGTTATGTCTGAGCAGGAGCTTTTTGCGTCCAGCATTGATTATTTGAGCTATGTAGGAATATTTGTTTTCGGAGCGGTTATCGGTTCATTTTTGAATGTGTGCATTCACCGTTTGCCGTTGGGGCAGTCAATAGTTTTTCCTGCGTCCCACTGTCCCGAATGCAGCACCGAACTGCGCTGGTATCACAATATCCCAGTCCTTAGTTTTCTGTTTTTAAAGGGGCGTTGCTGTTTTTGTGCTGCCCGGATATCCTGGCGCTACCCCACGGTTGAGATACTCAATGCCCTGTTTTACACTGCCGTGTTTCATATCTCCGGATATTCTCTTACCTCCCTGGTGCTGTTTGTATTTATTTCTGCGTTAATAGTTATAACCTTCATCGATCTTGACCATCGCATCATCCCGGATTTAATCAGTTTGCCGGGAATCGTTCTCGGTTTTGCAGCTTCTTTTATCCTCCCCTGGGTCTCATGGCAGGATTCCATTCTTGGTATTCTTCTCGGAGGTGGTAGCCTTTTTGCAGTGGCGTATATTTACGCTTTCTTCACCGGTAAGGAAGGGATGGGAGGGGGCGATATAAAGCTTTTGGCTATGATCGGCGCTTTCCTTGGTTATAAGGCGGTATTGCCGGTTATTTTCCTTAGTTCCCTCATGGGAACAGCGATAGGTATCCCACTGATGTTCCTCAAGAAGGCGGATGGGGGGCTGGCAATACCCTTTGGTCCATTTCTTGCTGCTGCCTCACTGGTGTATCTATTCGCAGGTCAGTATCTTATAAGATGGTATCTGGAACTGTTTGTAGTTTAGCGCATTATACAGGGCAGTAAATACGATACCGAAGTATGTTTTCTACGTGTAAACACAAAACATTGTTGCAGTTGTGATAAAATTAACTTAGTCTTACAGGATAAAAACTTATTTATCCTGCTGCAGGGTTATGCATGTACACCCAGTGTAAATTAAAGGGAAAGTGTGAGTAGAAGTAAATCGTTACCTTTTTGATTTTTCTTAATTATTCTTGACCTGTGCTCAATAGCACCTATAATTCAGTTAATTGAACGTCGATTGAAGCATCTTCAGGAGCAGCAAGCACAGGATGGTTTTTCAAACGTATTATGTGAATAAAGGTTTTTCGGCTGCCATGCCTTGATGTCTCCGTTCCAGGAGGGGAATAAAAATCATGTTTAGATCTAAAAAAGCGATTTTAGGGATCGATATCGGAGCCAGCGCCATAAAGATGGTGCAATTCAAGGAATCTAAGTCTGGTTACATCCTCAAGGTGCTAGATCTTGAGCCGTTGCCGTCAGAGGCGGTGGTAGATAGCTCAATCATGGATTCCAGTGCAGTAGTCCAGGCTATTCACGATCTAATTGAACGCAACAGCATTGGCAAAAATGCCGAGGTTGCGATTGCAGTGTCAGGGCATTCTGTAATTGTGCGTAAAATATCTCTCCCCCTGATGACGGAAGAGGAACTGGACGGATCCATACAGTGGGAAGCCGAGCAGTACATCCCCTTTGATATAGCTGAAGTATATCTGGATTACCAGATTATCGGTCCCGATCCTGCAGATCAGGGGCAGATGGAGGTGGTCCTGATTGCTGCACGGCGCGAATTTGTCAACGAGTATACCGGCGTTGTCAGGGAGAGCGGCCTAGTTCCTGTTGTGGTTGATGTAGGATGTTTTGCAGTCGAGAATATCTACTGTACCCTATACACAGAGGAGATGCTTGATGTAGTCGCACTTATAGACATTGGTGCGAGTGGGGCACAGTTGAGTGTACTGAAGGATAATATCTCGGTATTTACCCGTGAGATACAGATCGGTGGCGATTCCTTCAACGAAGAGCTGCAAAAGCGCTTCGGTCTCAGTAATGAAGACGCGGAAATGCTCAAGATTAATGGCTCTTATGAAGGGGTGGATACAGATGAAGCTCAAACCGTCATGGAGCAGGTAGTAGATAATCTCGTCCAGGAGCTAACTCGCGCCCTGGACTTTTTTTCGGCTACCTTCAACGACGAAACAGTTTCAAAGGTTTATCTTACCGGTGGTGTATGTCTCACTTCCGGGTTGCTGGATAAGTTTGAAGAGTCTCTCGATGCTCCGGTAGCTCTCCTGGATCCATTCAGCAGGGTACAGATGAAGGAGACTGAGTTCGACCTGGAGTTTGTTAAGTCTTCGGCGCCCTTTTATGCCGTAGCTGCCGGCCTGGCTACAAGAAAGTTTGGAGACAAGCTATGATTAAAATTAACCTTCTACCGGTAAAGTCGGTCCAGAAGCAGATTCAGGTGCGCAACAACCTGCTCGTAGCAGTGGTTATGCTGTTACTGGTGGGCGGGGTCTGTTATGTGTTCTATTCTTCTCTAAAGTCCGACATAGCAACCGTTGACCGTGAGATTCAGGATAATCGTCGTGAGATAAGTAGTCTGAAGAAGAAGATCGGTGAGGTTAATCGGTTTAAAAAACTCCAGAAAGAGCTGGAGAACAAATTGAAAATCATGGATGAACTCCGCGCCTCCAAGTCAGGTCCCGTGCACCTGATGGATGAACTGATTAAAGCTTTGCCGGAAAAGCTCTGGATCACCTCTTTTACTGAACGAGGCGGTTCTGTGCAGATCAGCGGTGTGGGCCTGACTGAAAATGATGTAGCCACCTTTATGACCAATCTGGAAGGCTCTGCATATTATTCAGGGGTGGAACTTAGGGTGACTAAGCAGAAAGTACAGGATGGGCTGCGTTTGCAGAATTTCGACATATCGTGTCGTGCACAAAATCCTGTTACGTCTGATGCTGATAAACAGGGGGGCAAACCATGAATCCGCAAGTCGAGAAAATCATTAAATTACCTCTGTATCAACGCGTATTGATACTGGTGGTGCTTTTATCTCTTTTAGTGGGAGCGTTTGTCTACTTTATTTATACCCCCGCAAGCGAAGAACTGGCCAAGAAGCAGGCGCAGAATGACAAGTTACTGGTAGAATTGCAGGAAAGCCGCCGAATCGCAAATAATCTCCCCCGCTTCAAGGCAGAATATGAAGCGATGAAAAAGCAACTTGATCAGGCGCTGAATGAACTTCCGAATAAACAGGAAATCCCTTCACTGCTCAGAAATATCGCCGGTCTCGCACGTGACAACGGTCTTGAGGTGTTACAGTTCAAACCGGAAAATGAATCTGCAAAAAACTTTTATGCAGAAGTTCCAGTGAGTCTTGACCTGAAGGGCAGTTATCACCAGATGGCTCTGTTTTGTCAGGCAGTGTCTCAGATGGCGCGAATTGTAAATATCAAGGATATAAAACTTGGAAAGCCGCAGCAGCAAAACGGGACAACAGTGCTCTCCATATCCTGCCGGGCGGTAACATATCGTTTCCTTGAGACATCCAGTGCAGAGAAAGGAAAATAACTATGGGACGTTACGTGGCATTCCTTCTAGTTCTGCTCATGTCTTGTATGGTATGCGGATGTTCCGATGACAAACCGCAGCAGATGAAACCGGTGCAAGCACGCAGTAGCGCTCCTGCTGAGCGCCCGGCACCTGATAAGGATAAAGGCGTTGCCCCGGAGGTGGAGCAGAAACCGGAAAAACCTGTATTTATTTATGTTGAAGAGGGGCGACGTGATCCCTTCACTTCACTACTTACGATTAAAGAATCGGTGGAAGATGAGGCGGAGCCTCTCACTCCACTGCAGAAATTTGGCCTTAAAGAGATCCGCTTGATGGCCATTGTAATAGGGAAAGGGGAGCCGCGTGCTATGGTTGTAGCACCGGACAAAAAGGCATATACCCTGACCCGCGGAGTTAAGATTGGGAGAAATAAAGGGGTTGTGCAGGAGATTACCCCGGAGGAAATAATTGTAGAGGAGCGTTTCCGCGATTTTGCCGGAACAACGCGGACCGAAATCAAACGTATGACGCTTCCTCAGGGAGAAGGGGAATGAATATGAAACAGAGAGTTTTTCTGCCAATCGTGCCGTTTGTATTGTTGTTTGCGGTGTTGATGTTGCCCGGCCTCCAAAGTGTGGTTCATGCACAGATGAATACCGTCACAGCAGTGCAGTTCGGGGTTGATACAGCTTCGATAGTCACTGATGCTGCGAATCCTGAATTCAATACTTATACACTAGGAGCGCCGGAACGCCTGGTGGTGGATATAGCCGATGTAACCCCGGCATTTCCAGAGCGTTCGTATGAGATAAACTCCGGGTTCAGCAGTGTGAGGGTTGGATTATATGCGGATAAAACCCGCTTTGTATTTGATGCCACTGAAGGACAATTGCCCGAAGCAAATGTGTATGTGGATGGCCGAGAGATTGTAGTGGACTGGTCTGGAGCAGAAAATGCTTCGGGGACAGATGACGTTGCTACCCGTTCCGCGACCGGAACCACCCTGGTGTCCGCGCAGAAGTCATATTCTCCCCAGCCCGGGGCACCTGCAGTTGCTACTGAGTTGAATTTCAATCTGGTAGGTTCGGAATCTGTTTTTACAGCAGATTTTGGCGGCGATACCAATCAAATCGAACTTATTCAACCACGCACTAAAGGAGATATAATCCGTTTCGGAGTGGCAAATGCCGCCATCCCACGCAGCTTGCGTCGAGTTATTGATGCTTCAGTGTTCCCCAGTTCCTTACTGCAGATTACTCCCTATTCCACCATCATTGACGGCACGCGTAATGTGATGTTTGCAGTGCAACTCAAGGGAGATGTGGAGTACACCGTAGGGTTGAATGGCAACACTCTGGAGTTCAACTGTGCCAATGCTGAGTTTGCTGACATGGCGGCGGAGGATATGCAGCTTGCTGTGGATGTGATGGATGCCGACTCGGAAGACAATGCCCCCGAAAGGGCACAGACCGCCGATCTTTATTCCCAGGAAGAGGATCCTACTGTAGGAGACGTGCTTGAGTCGCTTTCCAGCGCTGAGGAAGCAGATACTTCAGACATCGTTTCAGACCCGGTCAAGGTTTACACCGGCGAGCCGGTGAGTCTGGTATTTGACGATGCCGATATTCGTAAGATATTACGTCTAATCAGCGAAATCAGTGATATCAATCTTATTGTCGCTGAAGAGGTGCAGGGTACCATTTCTCTGCGCCTGCAGGATGTCCCCTGGGATCAGGCTCTCGATCTGATTCTTGAAATTCAGGAACTCGGCATGATCCAGAAGGGCAATGTGGCGCGCGTGCTTCCATTGGAAAAGATTCAAGCCATGGAAACTCAGCGCTTACGTGCCAAACAGGAAGTAAAGCGTTTGGAGGATACTCAAACAGAGATTTTTGCCATCAACTACAAGGATGCGGATTCCTTTGAAGATGTGATTGATGATATCCTCTCCGATCAGGGCGAAGTGCAGGTAATCGAGGGGAGTAAGAAGATCATGGTCAATGATATCCCTTCGAAGCTTGAAGAGGTGCGCGCAATCCTCAAACAGCTCGATGAACCCGTCAAGCAGGTGATGATAGAGGCGCGCATTGTGGAGGCCAATACCTCTGATGGCATCGATTTGGGGATCAATTGGGGATTTACTTACAATAATGATGCTAGTAATAGAAATGTTGACGACGATACTGATGAAATCGGCGATCCTGATGGCGGAGTAAGTTTGTCTGGGTTAGCAGAAAGTGCTTTGAGCATGGGCGGTGCTTTTCTTCTGCCTGCTTCCGGAAATACTGCAGGGATCGGTGGTTCCATGACATTTGGCAGAACTGGTTATGATACTAGCGTTCTTGATCTTCGCATTTCTGCTCTTGAAACCTCAGGTAGAGGCAGGGTTGTATCGTCACCCAAGGTTATGGCTCTGGATGGTGAAATTGCCAAAATTGAACAGGGGACATCAATTCCATATCAGTCGGTAAGTGATCAGGGCACGACTACTGAGTTTGAAGATGCGACCCTGTCTTTGGAGGTGACTCCGGAAATCAACCCGGATAACACTATCATCATGGAGATCCTTGCTTCTAATAGTACGGTGGGCAATACTGTGAATACTGGTGCGGGCAGTGCCCCTGCCATTGACACCAAGGAAGCAGAAACAAAGTTGCTGCTTAAAAACGGTGAAACTACCGTCATTGGTGGTATTTACGTAGAAAATGAACAGAATGGCGAAACGGGCACCCCCTTATTGAAGGATATTCCGCTTCTTGGTCATCTGTTTAAATCCAGGAGTAAAAGCAATAGTCGCAGTGAGTTGCTGATTTTCATAACTCCACGCATTATTAACTAAAAGTACAACTGTATAGTTTAAACGCTAAATATTCAAAAAGGACAGGCAGCGCCTGTCCTTTTTGATTGAATCCACTGGCAAGCGAAATGTTGCATAAACACATATTTTTTACTGGCTTTATGGGCGCCGGAAAGTCTACCGTGGGTACACTTCTGGCGCACGCACTGGGGCTGGACTTTATCGATACGGATCAGCTCATCGTGCAGCGCCACTGCATGAGCATCAACTCGATATTTGCCCATTATGGCGAAGCCTATTTCCGCTCCTGTGAAACAGCCGTGTTGCAGGAGCTGGATAGCATATCTGAGGCTGAAAGCATGATTGTCTCCACCGGTGGCGGGATAGTAGGGCGGGAGGAAAATATCCGTCTGATGCATATGCACGGGACTATAGTCTATTTACACGCTTCGTGGGATACGCTGAGGCAGCGCTTGAGTGATGTATCCGATCGCCCTTTGGCTCTCAACGGTTCCGACGACAAACTCCATACCTTGTGGGCACAGCGCTTACCTCAGTACCGTAATGCAGACATTGAAATCGACACCAGTGGATTATCTCCACACCAGGTAGTTACGCAGCTGAAGTTGCTTTTGCATGACCCTGGTGCTGATGACCAATCCTAATTTAATCCCAAATAAAGTAGTGAACCCTCTCATGCAAGAATTACGCGTAGATCTGGATAACAGAAGCTATTCCATCCATATCGGTTCGGACACACTATCCTCCGTGGTTGAATTGCTCGAAGCGCTCAAGCTTTCAAAGCACCTGGTTGTAGTCACCAATGATGTGGTGGCGCCGCTGTACCTGGAGCAGGTGACTGGCTTATTACGAAATGCTGAGTATAATGTTGACTGTGTAATCCTTCCTGACGGTGAGCAACACAAGGACGCCACGAGTCTCAATGCCATCTACACCCGTATGCTTGAGCGTAACTGTGATCGTGATACTGCCATTGTGGCTCTCGGTGGTGGAGTGATTGGCGATATGGCCGGTTTTGCAGCTGCAACCTATATGCGCGGCATTCCGTTTGTACAGATCCCCACCACTCTGCTGGCTCAGGTGGACAGTTCCGTGGGAGGAAAGACCGCGATCAATCATCCGCTGGGCAAAAACATGATCGGTGCCTTTTACCAGCCACGTAGCGTTATCATTGACGTCGCCACCCTGGATACGCTGGATGAGAGGCATTTTCGCGCCGGGTTGGCCGAAGTAGTAAAGTACGGGGTTATTGCCGATGCTGATTTTTTCTCCTGGCTGGAGCAGAATATCCCCCGTTTATTGAGTAAAGATCCTGCCGCCCTTGAATATGCGATTAAGACCTGTTGCAGCATCAAAGCTGCGATTGTGGCCCAGGATGAAACCGAGCATTCGGTGCGCGCGCTGCTGAATTTCGGCCACACCTTCGGGCACGCGCTGGAGCAGTTGGGTGGCTATGGTACTATCCTCCATGGGGAAGGGGTCGCTATCGGGATGGCGGTAGCCACGCGCATATCCGCACTCAAAGGATTGTGCTCCACTGCAGATGTTGCAAGGCTGGATGCAATTCTAATACAATGCGGGCTGGATATCCATGTGCCTCAGGGTTTTACGCCGGAGCAGTTTGTCGCAGCGATGATGCGGGATAAAAAGGTGAGTTCCGGCACCTTGCGTATGGTGTTGGCCCACGGCATAGGAACGAGTGAAGTTCAGGCCATCGAAGACCCCTTGCGCACCTTTACCCGGGTTCTGGCCGATTCCTCCCTGGTAGCGCCGAATTAACGGGATAAATTATGCCGGATACAGACCTTAAACTGCTGCAGAAAAAGTGGAGTGATGCGCCCCAGTCCGAGGCGTTCTATCCTCTTGCACGCGCCTACTTTGACGTGGATCTCTCTGACGCAGCGGCAGATGTGCTGCAACAGGGGTTGCGCCATCATCCCACCCACGCGCAAGGGCTTACCCTGCTGGGGCAGATTCAACATAAGCGCGGTGATGCTGATGAGGCACGTGATACCTTCAATCGAGCATTGAACGCCGATCCCACGATCGGTGATCCACTGTGCGGATTGGCGGAAATTGAAATTGCTGCGGGTAATTGCGCGCGCGCTGAAACCTGGCTTGAACGTGCCGAATCCTTGGGAGAGACAGCCTGGAGCAAAAAGTTGCGCCACGAACTGGAACACAACCGGGATACATCTCCTGCAGATGAATCCGAACTTCCCTTTGTTACCGAAACCATGGTTGACCTGTATCTCAAACAGGGGATGCAGGAGAAGGCAGTTGCCGCTCTACGTCGGTTGGTAGCACAAACCCCGGATAATCGAGCATTGCGTCAGCGTCTCGTTGAACTTTTGTCCTCCAGCGCGCGGCCCTCAGAAAAGCAGGCGCATAGTACAATGGATGTGGAAGCCCGGCTAAATGCCTGGTTGCGCGCGGTTGATGAGCACCGAAAACAACGGAGATAGTATGTTTAAGCCAATTTTGCAGACCATTCTGGATGAAAGCAGCGGAGCCCTCGGGGTTTTTTTACTCGGTGATGATGGTATTGTGATCGACCAGGTGCGCGCGGATTCAGCTTCAGCCGACGAGCAGCTCGCTCTCGTGGTGGAACTTGCCGCGGGCATCAAAGGGATTCGCCAGACTGCGGAGGTTCTCGAGGCGGGCAACTTAAATGAGGTTGTGATCCGCTACGAAAAACTCACCCTGCTGGTGCATGTTCTCAGCGCTGAATATTTTGTGGTTCTGCTCCTGCCTCCGCAGGCGCTGAGCGGGAAGGGCTCTTATCTGCTTAAACGCGAGGCTCCCGGGTTGCGCGCCGGGCTGAATCAGGAGATATAAATGTATATTCAGATCATCCACGGCCCCAACCTTAATCTGCTGGGCAAACGTGAACCTGAACACTATGGGGTTCAGACACTCGATGATATAAATAGTGCTCTCGCACTACATGCACAAAAAATCGATGTTAAGGTAGGTTTTTTTCAGTCAAACCATGAGGGTCATCTCGTGGACGCTCTGCATAGAGCGGCTGAGGATGAAGCGGATGGGATCATAATCAACCCTGCGGCCTATACCCACACCAGTGTCGCATTGCGTGATGCGGCAGCCGCTATTCAAGTGCCTGTAGTAGAGGTGCATCTGTCTAATATCCATGCGCGTGAAACCTTCAGACACCATTCCTATCTTGCGCCGGTTGCCATCGCCCAGCTATGTGGTTTTGGTGCCCACGGTTATATTCTTGCCCTGGAAGGTCTGTTACAGCATCTGCGTTCGCGCTGAGGTGTTTTTGTAAATTTACTCTCGCTGAAAATTTTTGATTATGTTAGATTCGCGACTTAAACGCCTCCGGAATGAACTCAAAAAGCACCAACTTGATGCAATTTTGCTTCTGGATCCTATCCATTTACGCTATTACGCAAATTTCACCGGTAGCGATGGGGCGTTGATTGTAACTCGTGAGCAGAGCCACTTTCGGACTGATTCACGCTATACTGCCCAGGCTATGGTTGAGGTTAAGGCCGATTCTGTTGCAGAGTACAAGGTTAAATATTCTGAGCTCGTTTCACAACTGAGTGATTTGAAATTGCGCCATGTCGGGTTTGAAGCTCCAACCATGAGTGTCGCGGTGTTTAACAAATTGTCCGCTCTACAGTCCGAGATTGAGTGGACAGCGCTCGAACATCTTGGTGAACTGCGCCAGATAAAAGACTATGCAGAACTTGACCAGCTGGAGCATGCCTGTGGTATAAACGCTGCAGCGTTTGAAAAAGTCGTACACCTGATTCGCCCCGGAATAACCGAGCGCGAGATAGCTCTGGAGCTTGAATATGCCCTGCGCTGTTGTGGAGGCGAACAAAAGGCTTTTGACTTCATCGTTGCATCAGGCTGGCGCGGGGCTTATCCACACGGGGTTGCATCCGATAAAGTAATTAATCGAGGAGATCTGATAACCATAGATTTCGGCACCCGTAAGGGGGGCTATTTTTCGGATGAAACGGTTACCCTGGCAGTAGGTGAGATCAGCGCACAGCTAAATGAAATATACGCCTGTGTTCTTAAAGCACACGATCTCGCTCTTGAGGCGCTGGCTCCTTCGATTTCGGCGCGTGAAGTGGATAAAATTGCACGTGATTACATCGATTCCTGTGGCTATGGCAAATATTTTGGTCACGGTCTGGGGCATGGGATAGGGCTTGAAGTTCATGAAAGTCCGACCCTCTCGCCCCGCTCCGAGGTGATACTTACACCCGGAATGGTTTTTACTATTGAACCGGGTATCTACATCCCCGATCTTGGCGGGGTACGCATTGAAGATACCGTGCTCTTGACAAATGATGGCTACAGATCATTAACCTCTGTGCCTAAAACCTTACGTACACTACCCATTGACTAGACATGACAGGAGAAATCATCCATGGATATTAAAGACATCAAGGCCCTGATAAAGCTTATTTCCGATACCGATATTTCAGAATTTGAGATGGAAACGGATGAAGATCGTGTATTCATCAAGCGCGGTTCCGAGCAGGAGGTAGTACATGTAGCCGCTCCGGCCCCGGCGCCTGCAGCATCTGCGCCCGCTCCTGTGGCACCTCAAAGTGCTCCTGCAGCCCCTGCACCCCCAGCAGAAGCAGCCTTGAAAGATAAAGAGGAACGGGTTACATCTCCGATTGTTGGAACATTTTATGCTGCACCGTCGCCTGAATCCGAGGAATATGTGAAAGTAGGCGATGTGGTTGAGGCCGGAGAAACCCTGTGTATCGTTGAGGCGATGAAGTTGATGAACGAGATTGAGGCTGAATACAAATGTAAGATTGTTGAGATTGTTAAAGCCAATGCCGAACCGGTTGAATATGGTGATGTCCTTTTCATCGTAGAAAAGGTTTAGATTTTATCCCAGACTGTAGTTATATTCACCAATTATATTCATCAAAGGTTGAATATGCGGCAGATTTGTATTCAGGAGATACCATGATTCACAAGGTTGTTATTGCCAATCGCGGGGAAATTGCCCTGCGAATTATTCGCGCCTGTAAAGAGCTCGGGATAAAGACGGTTGCGGTTCACTCTGATGTTGACAGTGAGGCGCTGCACGTAAAACTCGCAGATCAGAGTGTGTGCATCGGCCCAGCTGCAAGTGCTGACAGTTATCTCAACATGAAGGCGATTATCAGCGCTGCAGAGGTAACAGATGCCGACGCCATCCATCCCGGCTACGGTTTTCTGTCAGAAAATGCCGAATTTGCGGAAATATGCAACAACTGTGGTCTCACCTTCATTGGGCCCAGCGCCGAAAATATGCGCCTCATGGGCGATAAGATCACTGCGAGACAGACAGTAACCAAAGCAGGTGTTCCTATTCTGCCTGGTACCACTGACGCTGTAACCAGTCCAGAGGAAGCGGCTCGCATCGCCGGAGAGATCGGCTGCCCCGTGATTATTAAAGCAACTGCCGGCGGCGGTGGGCGCGGAATGAAGATTGTTCATTCCATTGCCTCGGTTCCCAATGCCTTTGCTGCAGCGCGCTCTGAAGCGAAGGCGGGCTTTGGCAATCCCGAAGTATATATTGAAAAATACTGCGAGCGTCCGCGCCACGTTGAAATCCAGATAATGGCGGATAAGCACGGCAACGTCATCCATCTTGGAGAGCGCGACTGCTCCATCCAGCGCCGCCATCAGAAGCTGATTGAAGAGGCTCCCTGTTCGATTCTTACCGAAGAATTGCGCCAGGAGATGGGAAGCTGTGCCGTTGCAGCTGCGAAAGCGGTTAATTACTCCAGCGTGGGAACAGTGGAATTTCTCCTCGACAGTGATGGCAAGTTCTATTTTATGGAGATGAACACCAGGGTACAGGTGGAGCACCCCGTAACCGAGATGGTAACCGGAGTGGATATCATCAAGGAGCAGATTCTCGCCGCTGCAGGGGAGCGACTGCGTTTTACCCAGGATG
>JAWOFA010000055.1:0-12701 GCA_046482505.1 Desulfuromonadaceae bacterium
CTCTATCCGGAAATTACCCGTTCCATCATCCCTCTTGCAGGTACCGGGCGCACATCGCCTATGGCTATCGCCCTCAATGCCATTGCGCGCCAGGCGGTATACAACGATCCGCTGTGGAAAAAAGGCAACTACAAGCCGGAGCATCCCCCGGCAAGCGGATTTGCTCTTGCACGTGCGGTGGGGCACATATCTTTTTTGTCAGAGGAGTCGATGGAGAAGAAGTTCGGGCGCCGTTTTTCTCCCCGCGACGGGGTGTTCGATTTCTTTGGGCAGTTTGAGGTGGAGCGCTATCTGGGATACAATGGCAGCAACTTTGTCACCAAGTTTGACCCCAACTCGTTCCTGTATCTGGCAAAGGCGCTGGATCTGTATGATGTGGCGTGGAATTTTGCTTCGATGGAGGAAGCTCTTTCATGCCTTCACTGCCCGTCTCTGTGGTTTGCATTCACCTCCGATTGGCTCTATCGTCCCGAACAAACGGAGGAGATGGTTGATATCCTTTCTGAGCTGGGCAAACCCGTATCATATCACCTGATCGATTCGGATTACGGGCACGACTCCTTTCTGGTGGAGCCGCATAAGTTTACCCCGTACGTGGTTGATTTTCTCGACCAGATTGCGAGCGCTCAGGGTGTTTAACTCTTTGGATCGTAACTATTCACTATGATTGTCAGTGAGTTGGCTGTGCCCATTTAAAGGGCATTTGTCGCCACGGATGGCGACAATGAGCCCCACGGATGGGTTTATGCGTCCCTTGAAATGGGTATTGCCAACTCTTCAGGTGAATAGTTACTTTGGATCTTTAGTGTCGGAGTTACTCTTTCTCCGTCAGGGACCTTATTGCCCTTAGTAGGAGCGGATGCTGCGCTGCAAACGGATCTACCTTGATATCTATGCGTGTCTCAGGCTTGGTGTGAGCATAGAGTGGATCATAATACTGCTGCATGAGTTTTTCAATCAGCAACCCCCAGTCCCTGCGCTCCAGGAGTTGATGCAGCTCACGTACCTGTTCATGCCCCAGACGCGATACCAGGGCGTCAATGGCATCTGTAAAAGCATGTGGGGGTAGATGCTCTACATCGTAGTCCTCCGCAATCACTTTGATCCTGGTTTGCATGTCGGTTTCAAGCCACAGGGTAATCTCTTCCTGGAGTGTTGCATGGAGGCGCTTTGGCAGCATCACGCGCCCTATGTGGCGGCTTTCCCCCTCCGTAAGAATGAAATCCTGTGCGTTCGTGTGGCGCAACTCATTCCAAAGCAGCACTTCAAAATGCTTCTGGCTGGGCTGCTGTTCACACCCGATGGCTCCAAAAGCGCTTCCACGGTGATTGGCGAGGCCCTCCAGGTTCAGTACCGGCCACCCTTCTTTATTCAGCTGCTCCAAGATTCGGGTTTTGCCCACTCCGGTAAGACCGCGTAAAACAAGCATCCGTGCCCACCGGGCGTGTTCAAAATAATCGATAATGTGGCGCCGAAATGCCTTGTGCCCGCCGCTGAGCTGGAAAACCGGCAAACCACACAAATGGAGAAATGCCGTCATAGCCGTACTGCGCAGGCCACCGCGCCAGCAGAACACGATAATGGGGCGCTTGTGCTGTTGCTGGAGTTCCCGGATGTGACTTATCAATTCGGGCAGACGTGGGGAGATAAGCTCCATTCCGCGCATTCGCGCCTGGGCGGCACCCTGTTGCTGGTGGATAGTGCCCACCTCCACGCGCTGTTCTTCAGTCAGGATCGGGATGTTATACGCACCAGGTATAGTGGCTTGGGTAAACTCGCTCGGAGCGCGTACATCGATGAAAATGGAGCCCCTGTCCAGATGGGAGATTGCCTTCTCTATATCTATTTGTACATGGGCGTTGAGCAGAGATGTTCCGCGTTTCATAAAAACCTGATATGTGTGGATTGTGTGTTAAATGTGGCGATGAAGTACTGAATTATGCCGAAAAATGTAAAATGAATATGCGGTAGTGCCAGCCATGCCATAAAAGAGTAATTCACCTCTGTCCGGTTACTCCAGGGAGGGTAATGTAAAGGTAATTTGCCGGAAAAGCAATTGACACTTACCGGGCTACATGGTAGAAAACCACGTTTGAAAAAAATGGCTTGCGCAAAAACAACAAAAAAGGAATTTCATGGCTGAAGACCGCAGAGAATTATTTAAATCCCTCGGTTTTTTGTCCAGCGTCGGCATTTGCATGGTTGCATCCATCCTTATCGGGATGGCGATGGGCTACTATCTAGATCAGTGGCTGGACACGGCACCATGGATGCTGCTGATTTTTCTCGGGTTTGGTATTGCTTCCGGTTTCAGAAATATATTTATTCTGACAAACCGGGAACTCAAACGACAGCGCACTCAGGATGCTGCGGATCAAAAAGATCAAAAGGATCAATCTTGAATGAGGAGGATCAGAGTCTGCTCGCAGAGATGGCGCGGCGGAACTGGATCATCCTGGCGCTGCTGCTTGCTGCCAGCGCTCTGGCACGTAACCTGGATTTTACTCTGGGGCTGCTATGGGGTGGCCTGACCGCTGTGGCTGGATATCAGTGGCTTCATAGTGCACTGGTTAAGGCGTTGCAGCGTTCGGATAACGCAACGATTCGTAGTTTTCAAATTGGATATTTACTCCGCCTGCTTTCGTTGGCTATTGTCCTGGGCTTACTTATAGCCGTGGCCAAGGTTAATATTGTGGGTTTGGTGATAGGATTATCGGTTGTGGTCATTAATATTTTCTGGACCACAGTGAAGCGCATATTTTAAGCGAGGAGGCGCGTTCTAAAAATGACTCATCCTTTTTTAATTTTTCAGTGGCTCGAACAGCAGCTGAATACCCATGTGGGCGAGCATGTGACCTACACATGGTTTGTAATGCTGTTGCTGACGCTGTTGGCTTTTGTTGTATCCCGCGGGATCAAGGAAGTGCCGAGTGGGTGGCAAAACCTCATGGAAAGCGTTGTTGGGGGGATTGAAAACCTTATCAACGAGACTATGGGGCCCAAAGGCAAAAGGTATTTTCCTCTTATAGCAACGCTGGCGTTGTTTATTCTGGTGTCCAACCTGATTGCGCTGGTACCGGGCTTCTATCCTCCTACCGCCAATCTAAACACCAATGCCTCCATGGCGCTAACTGTGTTCGCCATGACCCACATCATCGGGGTTAAGGAACATGGCATCGGATACCTTAAACACTTTATGGGGCCGATTCTGGTCCTGTCACCTTTGATTTTCATCATTGAGCTTATCGGCCATCTGGCGCGGCCCCTCTCACTCTCTCTGCGTCTGTTCGGTAACATGTACGGCCATGAGATTGTATTGATGATTTTCTTCGCTCTGGTTCCGTTCCTGCTGCCCATCCCTATGATGCTGATGGGGGTTCTGATTGCATTTATCCAGGCGTTCGTGTTCACCCTGCTTGCAATGATCTACATTGCGGGGTCTCTCGAGGAAGCACACTAATACATTGAAGTAGCCGTACTAGCGGCTAAGCGGTCCTATATTGTATAGGAATAATAAACTCATATTGTAACAAGGAGAACGAAGATGACATTTTTTGCATGGTGTATGATTGCAGCTGGTTTCGGTATGGCTATCGGTTCTTTCGGTACCGGCCTTGGTCAGGGTATTGCTATTAAATCAGCTGTTGAAGGCGTTGCACGTAACCCCAGTGCAAGCGGTAAGATCCTTACAACAATGATGATCGGTCTGGCGATGATCGAGTCTCTGGCAATCTATGTATTTGTTGTTGCCATGATTATTCTGTTCGCCAATCCGTTTACAGCTCAGGTTATGGAGCTGGCTGGCAAGTAAGTTAAACTTACAGTTCAGTATCGATAATAGAAAAGGCGCTTCCCTTATGCGGGTGAGCGCCTTTTCTATTTGTTGCTGTTTTCCGGCTGCAGGCTGTCTACTTCTCCAGTTCGTAGGGCCAACCCAGGATTCCACCTTCCATGTAGCGAACATTGCGGAACCCTGCATGTTGCAGAATTAGCTGCGCCTCGTAGCCGCGCAAACTCATTTTGCAGAAAGGCACAATAAGGGTATCAACCGGAAGATCCGTTAGCTTCTGGCGTAAGGCCCCCAGAGGCAATAAGGTAGATCCCTTAATTCTTACCTCTTCCTGCTCAGCGGGAGAGCGCACATCCAGGAAGATAAAATCTTCATTGTTGTCCAGCATCTCTTTTACCGCTACTGCACTTAAGCTTTCAGCCAGACCATCAAGCTTGTTGCGCATCGCATTTGCGGTCTGGTGAAGCGCATCCATGGCATTGGAGAAGGGTGGCGCATAGCAAAGATCAAGCTGTGCCACCTGGTCCACGGTAGCCCCCAGAGTGATTGCGGTGGCGATCACATCAACGCGCTTGTCTACCACACCCGGACCTGCAACCTGGGCACCCAGAACCTTGCGGCTGGAGCGTTCCGCAATCAGCTTGATTACGATTGGATTATTGCCGGGATAGAGATGGGCAAAGTCCGGAGCGGAGACTACGATGCTTTCAGGCTTCAGGCCGATGAGCTGTGCATCCCTTGACGACATCCCTGTTCGTGCCACATTAAGGTTGAAAACCTTAACCGCTAGAGATCCCAATATGCCGGGAAATTGCTCCTCATGGCCGGCTATGTTATTCGCAACTACGCGTCCATGCTTATTTGCAGTGGAGCCGAGGGGTACATATACCTTCTGGTTGGTGAGGTAGTCTGTGCATTCGGCGCAGTCACCTGCAGCATATATATCCGGATCTGAGCTCTGCATGTAGGCATTGACCTCAATAGCGCCGGTTTTTCCGAGCTTAAGCCCGGCATCTTTAGCTAACTGGACCGCCGGACGTACCCCTACGGCTATTAGAACAATATCTGCAGGATACGCCCCTTTACTGGTTACTACCCGGGAAACATGGTTTTCACCTTCGATTCGCTCCAGCGGCTCGGCTAGACGGAGGTTCACCTTGTGGCGTTCCAGTTCGTGATGTACCATAGCAGCAATACTGAAATCCAGCGCTGTTGCCATTACCTGGTCTTTCATCTCGATAATGGTTACGTTGAGTCCTCTCTCTGTCAGAGCTTCTGCCACCTCTAGGCCGATAAGACCGGCTCCGATGATAACTGCATTCTTGCCTGTTTCTGCCAGACGATCGATCTCCTGCGCCTGCTCCATAGTTTTAAGGGGTAGCACTCCGGGAAGATCCATGCCTGGTAGAGGTGGCATTGTGGGCTCATTACCCGTAGCCATCACCAGCTTGTCAAATTTCAACTCAGTTTCATTGCCGCTGTCTAGGTTACGCAGGCGTACTTTCTTTGTATCGCGGTTTATTTCCAGCGCTTCAGTGCGCGTGAGGGTCTCAAAGCCCTTGACTTTGGCAAAAAAGTTTTCATCGCGCAAAACTCCCGTTGGGGTTTTGCGTACCTCCGTTATATCGTCATATAGCCCTTCAATATAGTAGGGGAGGGGGCAGGCACCGTAAGAAATATTGTGAGAACGGTCAATGACTGTAATCTGAGCCACGGGATCGAGACGGCGCAAGCGACAGGCTGTTTTCATACCTGCCGCAACACCGCCAATGATCACAATGTGCTGTTTGCTGTGTTCCATATGGCCTCCTTAAATTATAGAGCATTAAATTGCATAAACAATGACGTACATTTTCACGCGCATATAAGCATAAAAAATTTTATGTGTCACGAGTTCATCCGTTGTAGTCTCGTGGCGTGTTTTTAATACCCGGGGTTGTAAGACTATACATGCTGCGTATATATTGAGTCCGGTCGAGAGAGTATTTCACCACTTGCGATAGCATAGGATGTTTGTTTGTAACTGAAGGGTTGGAGATGTTGTTTGATCTGCTTGTTATATTAATTCTGTATGCGATCTCCTTAGCTGCTTCTGTGCACATCCTTCTGCATAAACAGGATCCACGTGCGGCCCTGGGATGGATGGCTGTTTCGTTGGGGTTGCCTGGTTTTGGTGCCTTGTTTTACTGGCTTTTCGGGCGTAATCGAATTCGGACCCGTGCGCGCGCATGGCAGAACAGGGGGGAAGGTATTCACCTTCCAGAGGGTGTAGAGCCTCCCGAAGAGATGCCAGCTGTTCTGCGTGCTCCATTTAAGACACAGAACTATGTACTTATCCGGCAGCTATCCGATGCAGTAACAAGACGTCCTCTGGTAGATGGGAATCGTGTTGAGATCTTACTTAACGGTGAGCAGGCATACCCGGCGATGCTTGCTGCTATTCAAAATTCTAATCAATTTCTCGACCTCTCCAGTTATATATTCGATACACATACCTGCGGGAATCGTTTTGCGAGTGCTTTGATAGAAGCAGCCGAACGCGGTGTGGAAGTGCGCGTGCTGGTGGATGCCCTGGGTGAAATGTATACCATGCCACGTATCCGCAGTTTGTTTAAGGGGACGAAGGTGCAGTTTTCGCTCTTTCTCCCCTTTTCCCTCTCCCAGCGCGGGTTACACATAAATCTGCGTAACCACCGTAAACTTTTAGTTGTAGATGGGGAGGTGGGGTTTACCGGCGGGATGAATATAAGCACCCGACATAATGTGAATAAGCCTGAAAAACGCAAGCCGGTAGCGGATATACATTTCAAGTTTTTCGGTCCTGTTGTCGGACATATGCAGGCCTCTTTTATGGAGGACTGGCACTTTGCTACCGGGGAATCCATGAACGCCAGAACTTATCCGAAGCCTGTACAGGGGGGAGCTTCTCTCTGTAGGGGGGTAAGTGCAGGGCCCAATGAAAATTTCGAAAAGCTGGTGTGGATTGTATCTGGAGCATTGACCTGTGCGCGAAACAGAGTGTGCATCATGACACCCTATTTTGTGCCGGATCAGACGATGATAGCTGCATTGTGTGGTGCAGCCCTCCGGGGTGTAAAGGTGGAGATTATCCTCCCGGAGGAAAATAACCTCCCTTTTGTTGCAGGAGCCAGCCGGGCTAATTTTTCCGAGTTGTTGCGCTACGGAATTGAGATAATGTATCAACCGGGATTCTTTGTTCACAGTAAATTGCTTCTTATGGATGAGCACTACGCCCTTATAGGATCAGCCAATATGGACGCACGCAGTCATCGTCTGAATTTCGAATTTAACGTGGAGATTTATGATAAAGAAACCAATCGGAGTTTGCGTGCCCATTTTAACCAGGCAAGAGAAAATTCACGTCGTATAAGCCTGGATGAAATTGAAAAACAGCCCCTTATTTGTAAATTAGGGGACCGCTTTCTACGACTCTTTAGCCCGTTTCTGTAACAGGAAACATTTACCAAGGCGCTGAACAAAACCTGAGGAGTAATCTGCACAGCAACAACCTCGAATCTGACTTCAATCTATCTCGACTGAATTTCAAATGGATTATCCTCAGTACTTCGTTTTTCTGGATTAAGGTCTTATGGGAAATTTCTTGCATTGGCGCATGCCGTTTATACTTGTACTCAATATTTCTATTATTGTGTTCAGTCTGGTTATGGCATTTGCGTTGCGCTACGATTTCAACCTCAGCGCAGAAAACATAACCCTGATACAGCGCTTACTTCCTGCTGTAGTGGGAATAAAGCTGGTATTTTTCTGGCGCTATGGATTGTTTAGTGGTTGGTGGCGCTATGTATCTATGGCAGATCTTATCTTTATTCTTAAAGCAAATGTTCTGGCATCCGCAGCGGTTGTAGCCTACGTAGCGTTTGTGTATCGACTGGAGCATATTCCACGCTCTGTACTTGTGCTGGATGGTTGTTTTTGTTTTATGTGCGTGGGGGGGGTGCGGTTTTTTATCCGCATTCTTCGAGAAGGTGGCTACCCTGCTTCTGTGCAGCGTCAGGGGGAAAAAAGGCTTCTTATTGCCGGGGCTGGCAGTGCCGGGCAGATGATAGCACGCGAACTCAGAATGAATCGGGAACTTAAATGCAAGGCTATAGGCTTTGTCGATGATGACCCACTGAAAAAGCGAGAAAAGTTCCAGGGAATTTCTGTGCTTGGAGGTTGTGATCAATTAGCAGGGATCTGTCAACGTAGGCTTGTAGATGAAGTTATAATTGCTATGCCATCTGTATCCGGTGGTAAAATAAAGCAAATAGTTTCTCAGTGTCAAAAAGCTGAGGTACCCTTTAAAACACTGCCAAGTGTAGGAAGCCTCATAGATGGATCTGTATCAGTTCAGCAGTTAAAGGAAGTTTCCGTGGAAGATCTGCTGGGACGAGAACCTGTGCAACTGGAAACTGATAAAATATCCGGATATCTCAAAAGTAAATGCGTCCTTATAAGTGGTTCAGGCGGCAGTATAGGGTCTGAGCTTTGTCGTCAGGTGGCACGTTTTGCCCCGGCTAAACTAGTATTATTTGAAAACGCGGAAACACCATTGTTTTTGATCGAGCAGGAACTGCGCCAGAGCTTCCCGGGAATTTCGTTCTATCCCATCATAGGGGATGTTCGCCATCGGGCCCGCGTTGAGGCTATATTTGATGAATTTATGCCCCAGGTTGTCTTTCACGCTGCGGCATATAAACATGTGCCGATGATGGAGGTTAATCCTGCAGAAGCAGTGAACAACAATGTGAGGGGGACTCAGGTAATCGCCGAAACAGCCTCCGCCTTTAAAGTGGAACGCTTTGTAATGATCTCTACAGATAAAGCAGTAAACCCCACAAATGTCATGGGAGCTTCTAAGCGGGCAGCCGAAAAATTGGTTCAGGCGCTGGCGCTTGAAAGCAAAACCCGTTTTGTTACAGTAAGATTTGGCAATGTTTTAGGCAGCAATGGCAGTGTCATCCCAACATTTACAGAGCAGATACGAAATGGAGGGCCGATAACCGTCACGCATCCAGATATCACCCGATTCTTCATGACCATACCGGAAGCAAGCCAACTTGTGCTCCAGGCTGGAAGTATGGGAGATGGAGGGGAGATCTTTTTGCTGGACATGGGAGAACCGGTAAAAATTCTCCACCTCGCAGAGGAGTTGATACGTTTATCAGGTAAAAAGCCGTATGAAGATATTGATATCGAGTTTACCGGTTTGCGCCCCGGAGAGAAACTGTTCGAAGAGCTGCTTCTAGATGGAGAGGGGATAAAGGGTACGCGGCACGAGAAAATATGTGTAGCAAGGTGTGTAGTAGATGACGTATCCCAACTCCACGCCCTGATTGCAGAGCTTCACAATGCTGCGCGCCTGATGGATCTGGCCGAAGTTCTCCGCATTCTGGAGTTGATAGTTCCTGAATTTACTCGTTATAATCCCCCCGCTTCTACCACCGAGGGTAAACAGATCTGTGCTCCATATATAGATCTTTGATCCTCGGATTACGCAAATGCGGATGATATCTATACCA
This sequence comes from Desulfuromonadaceae bacterium, assembly GCA_046482505.1. GTDB lineage: Bacteria > Desulfobacterota > Desulfuromonadia > Desulfuromonadales > Desulfuromonadaceae > JAIVHC01. The sequence continues at coordinate 9,334 of JAWOFA010000055.1, forward strand.
TTATGGTTGAATTTAAGCAGATCTTTGCTACCATTAAATATGAACATATGAAATTGGACTCTTTTGGATTGTTAAATAAAAGAGCTTGTTTCAAAAGAGGTTCAGTTCATAGTCTTGATCTGGTTTTACAAACGTAACGGTTTAACCCTAAAGGAGGAAGCATGACCGAACAACAAGGTGTGTACAAGTGTGATGTATGCGGTAACATCGTAGAGGTTCTCCATACCGGAGCGGGCGCTCTAGTGTGTTGTGGTGCGAATATGCGCAAGTTTGACGCCAACACCACCGATGCTGCACAGGAAAAGCACGTTCCTGTAATCGAACAGAGCGGGGATAAAATCACCGTAACTGTTGGCAGTGTAGAGCACCCCATGACAGAGGAACACTACATTGAGTGGATTGAGCTTATTGCAGACGGTAAAAGTTACCGCACTTTCCTGAATCCCGGGGATAAGCCCCAGGCGACATTCTGCCTGGAGGCGGAGAAATTTACTGCGCGCGAATACTGCAACCTCCATGGTTTGTGGAAGGCTGAAAAATAAGTTGTTTGCCCGTAAAAGGTAGAGAAAAAAGAAAAAGGCAGGCTCACACGGTTATAGTGAGCCTGCCTTTTTCTTGTGTACCTGAGTATGAGTGCAGATCCTGAGATTTTATTCAGTAGAATTTTTATCCGAATTGCCTGCTTCTTTTTTCTTCCGTACCGGAAGATCGCAAGATTTAGCCCCTCAGCCGAGGCCGAATTTTGGCAGCACCCAGCGATTCAGTACCACCCAAACAACAACAACCAGTATTAAAACCCAAATTGAATCCATACGTTTATCTCCTCGTCGACAATAATATAAATATTTATATTATACGTACTATGCCATTTGGTACTGCGGCTGTACAGGAGATTTGGAGCGTAATAGGACTGTGCGAATTACGCCCTGCCTTCGATGTAAAACCCCATAGGTTCAGCACTTTGCCAGTCGGGAGTTAGAATAGCAACACAGGACATTTCACCTTGTGCAGAACATAGTTGGAAACAGAGCCAAGGAGAACATCGCGGATTTCGCCGCGCTCGTGGCGCCCGATGACGAGGAGGGAGAAGTCTTCGTTATTGGCGATGGCGCATATGACATCGCGTGGATATCCATGCTCCAGGCGCGCAGTTACCTCCACTCCGGCTGCGTGGAGATCTGCACATTTGGCATCGAGAAGTTTTTGCCCTGCTTTGGTTGCCTGTTCTTTTATCATCTCAATCTGGAAATCGGGGATCATGCGGTAGTTCATGGTTTTGACATTGACTACATGGAGCAAGGTAATAGGGGCACTAAACTGCTCCTGGTGCGCAATAATATTGTTCAGTGTAGCATCGCTGGTGCGCCCTTCGCGAATAGGTACAAGAATCTTCATGGGTTTCTCCTTTTTCCCTTACCCGGCGTAATCGAGGAGCAGGCGAGGGAGGAACAATACCGGATCGGGCCAGAATGTGAGAAGCAGCAGGATCGCAAGTTGAATAAGCAGGAACGGCATCACCGCACGTGAGACATACAGAATATTCCGATTTGCCACCGCGCCTGAGATAAACAGACTCACCCCCAGAGGAGGAGTGCAGTAACCAATCCCCAGATTCAGGGTCATTATGAGGCCGAAGTGCAGAGTGTCGATACCGAACTTCTGCAATAAGGGGAGAAAGATGGGAGTAAGGATAATGGTAGCGGAAATGATGTCCATAAACATCCCCACAAACAACAGCAGCAGGTTGACTACGAGCAAAAAGGACCACGAAGAGTCAAAGCTCCTTACTGCTGCATTGGCGATCTGATTAGGGATCTGTTCAAAGGTCAGATATTCCCCGAAAACCGACGCTCCGGCTACTATCACCAACAGGGTTGCCGCAGTTACCGCAGAAGATACAATCACCTGCTTTACATCGCGTATTTTCATATCGCGGTGGATAAACAACTCCACCCCAAATGCATATATGCACGCAACAATGGCCGCTTCATTGGCAGTGAATATGCCGGAATATATGCCACCAAAGATGATCACCGGCAGCATCAGAGCCCAGATACTTTCGCGTAACACCGCAAACACGTCCCGCACCTTGGGGCGCTCACGCCTCTGCATACCCAGGCTTTTACACTTCAGCCATGCATAGAGGGACATCCCCGCCATGAGCATAAACCCGGGAATGAATCCGGTGAGAAACAGAGCCTCCAGCGAATCAGTACTGATCATGGCATAGAGGATCATAGCAATAGATGGCGGAATAATTACCCCCAGAATTGGGGCGGTACTCATAACCCCGATGCTGAATTTTTCATCGTAGTTGTGTTCGATGAGTGCCGGAATCATGAACCCGCCAATGGCCACTACCGTAGCTACAGTAGAGCCGGAGATGGCACCAAAAAATCCGCATGCCAGAATTCCGGCCATCGCCAGCCCCCCGGGGAGAAAACCCACCATCACATTTGCAGTCTTGATGAGTTTTTCTACAATGGAGCCCGTTGTCATGATGTTGCCGCACAGGACAAAAAACAGCACAACAATAAGGGCAAATTTATCCATGCTGCGATATAAAATTTCGATTGCTATCTCAGGATTAAGCCCCACAATCAGGGTGAGACCTGCTATTCCGGTAAAGAACAGCGCCATAAAAACCGGAACTGTAGCGGCCATGGAGCCGAGAAGTAAAGCGAGGATGAGTATCTGGGAGTTATCCATGGGCAGGCTCCTCCGGTCTTTCGTCATCGGTCTCTTCGAGGCTGCTACCGAACAGATCCTCCCACATCACGACCAGAATCCGGATAAACATCATGCATCCCACCAGGGGGAGTAGGGCGTAAAAATACCACTCCGGGATCTGAAGGGTTGCAGTGGTTGCATACTCATCGGCGTAGACTGATTGAACCAGGCCCCATCCAAGCCAGATCAGCATGGCGGAAAATATGAGGCTGGCGAGGTGGTTGATGAAATTGAAAAACTTTCTACTCACCGGAATTATCTGCGGTAACGCATCTACGCGGATAAGCGAGCGCCTTCTTATTGCGGCGCTGCACCCCACATAGGTACAGAAAAAAATCGACTTCCGTATCACTTCATCAGACCAATAGAGGTTGATACTTGTGGTTTTACGCAAGACGATATTGGTCAGACCGGAAAGGAGAGCAACGCACACCACCACAACCAGGGACCAGTCTTCAACTTCTCCGAGGGTTTTGTCTATCGCCCGAAATATCTTTTTCATGACATATTCCGTTGTCCGTTATTGAGGATAGTGCCCGCAAAAAAGCCGGGCACAAGGTGCGGCAGAAATCCCACCTAGCGCAAACAGATATGGCCGGAGGAGTCTCTCCGGCCATATCTGTTCAGGTAGTCTTAAA
>JAWOFA010000120.1:0-43451 GCA_046482505.1 Desulfuromonadaceae bacterium
GGCGGGTGGCTTTATCTCTAAATGGTATCTCTTCCAAGGTGTATGGACATCAGGGTACTGGATCCTCCTGCTGGTGTTGCTCCTCAGTACCCTGCTCAACTGTGCTTATTTCATCCCCATTGTATATGCATCATTTTTCCGCTCGGAAACCTACACCCCGGAACACACCTCCGGGCAGGTACACGGCGAGGCGCCCCGGATAATGGTGGTGGCGCTGTGCATCACTGCGATGTTATCCGTAGCATTGTTTTTCTTTCCCGATCCGGTATTGCACCTGGCCCAACAGCTTCAGGGAGGTGGATAGATGCAATCAGAAAACCACACCCAATCCGTACCCAGATCCAGAGTCAACGTCACTTTCTGCGTCTTGCTGCTACTGCTTTTGGGAGCAGATTTCATCCTCACCCCACACGCTCCTCTGCACCATCTGCCCCAGATCGGTATCTACATGCTTGTAACCCTGATAGGGATTGGAGCTGTTCTGGGTATAACCCTGCTGGTAAGCTACTTACTGCGACGCCGGGAGGATTACTATGAACGCTGATCTTTTACTTGTACCTGGAATTTTGCTGAGCATCGTGGGACTGTTGCTTCCATTTATCCCCGCATGGCTGCGGCGGATATTTGTAGTGCTGCTGCCACCGTTGCTGCTGATACACATCTGGCACCTGCCCTTCAGCGTCATCAACATCAGCTGGTTGGAGTTTCAGCTCACATTGTTGCATCAGAGCAGCTCGGGGCTGCTGTTTGCGAGTGTCTTTCTTCTTGCGCTCTGGGGTGGCGGGCTCTTTGCCCTGCAGGACGCTTCCCCACGCGAGTTGGGAGCGGCATTTGTCTACGCTGGCGGTGCCATCGGTATAACTCTGTGCGGCGACTGGATCACATTATTCTGCTTCTGGGAGCTGATGGCGCTCTCCTCCACAGTAATCGTCTGGACCGGCGCGCAACCTGATTCACGGCGCGCAGGGATGCGCTACCTTCTTGTCCATCTCGCCGGCGGAGTATTGCTCCTTGCCGGGATCAGTGGACTTGCTGCTACCGGAACAGGCATCAATCTGGGCCCTCTGCAACCTGTGGGTTACCCTTACTGGCTGATCCTTGCAGGGGTACTCCTCAACGCCGGAGCACCGCCGTTTTCATTCTGGATTGCGGATGCGTATCCTCAGGCAAGTGCATCAGGAATGGTGTTCCTTTCCGCCTTCACAACTAAAACTGCAGTTTTTGTTCTTCTGACGGCATTTGCGGGAGAGGAACTTCTGATCCCCCTTGGGGTTTTCATGGCATTTTACGGCATTATTTATGCCCTGCTGGAACACGATATCCGCCGCATTCTGGCATACAGTATCGTAAATCAGGTGGGCTTCATGCTCGTAGCCATCGGGGTGGGTACCAGTGCCACGCTCAACGGAGCTCATGCCCATGCGGCAGCACATATTCTCTACAAGATGGTTCTTCTCATGGGAGCCGGAACCATCCTGCGTCAGCTGGGGACAACCAGCGCAACACAACTGGGAAAGCCCCTGTGGCGCAGCATGCCTAAAACAACTCTTTGTATTATTGTCGGGGCTGCAGCAAGCATGGGGGTGCCTTTTACCTCGAGCTTTATCACCAAGTCTGTAGTGCTACTGGGACTGGCCGAGGCGAATCTGGGCCTGATCTGGGCTCTGATGCTGGTATGTTCTGCAGCAGTAGTATTTAATGCCGGTGGGCGTTTCCCATGGCTGGCTCTCTTTGCTCCCGCCGCACCTGCATCAACTACAAGCACTGAATTAAACCAGGCTTCAGATCCGAAGGGGCTAACTCTGGGCGCCATGGTTGGCACCGCGTTGATATGTCTGGTTTTTGGCTGGGTACCCGGGTGGTTCTATACTCTACTTCCATATCCTGCAAACTACCATCCCTACTCTGCCGGACACGTCCTGGAACAAATTCAAATCCTGGCGGTGGGAGGAACCTTGTTCTGGTTTACGCGTCAGTATTTTTGGCCGCGGCGAGGGATTACGCTTGATACCGATTGGGTGCTGCGCAGCCCCATGTTGCAAGGGTGGAGGCTTTTTCTTCGCCTGCTGGGTCATAGTTATGCGAGAGCTTCAAAAGTAATGCTCAACTCACGTATGCGCAGCTATATGCTGATCTTCAGTCTACACGGGCCACGCGGCATCCTGGCGCGCTCCTGGCACACCGGGAGTATCGCTCTGTGGGTAGCTCTCATGCTTGCCAGTTATATCCTGGTGTATAACTTCAGCGCCCCCGCGGCATTTAACACTCTACGCGAACTTTTCACCCGGGGCTGAGCAACGAGAAGCCATAGTTTCGTAACGCGCAAACGGCCGCTGCCTACAAGGTGATAAGTAAGTAAACAGTGGCCGTTTATTTTGCCAATGGTGCCGAAGCGAAGGCTCGAATAGCCCGATGTCATCTTTTTAGTACTTGAGAATTACGCTGTCCAGGCTACGCTTGGGCAAGTGATAATTGCCCTGATCATCGTGCCAGCCATAAGCATCCTTACCCGGCTCCTGCGGTTCAATGATGATCTCCTCGCCCGGCTTGCCGATAGCCACAACGAGAAGGATTTCATAACGCGTAGGAAGATCAAGCGTCTCACGGAGTTTGCGCCGCTGTATTTTCGCAGCTATACAGCCACCCAGACCTTTATGGGTTGCCCCAAGGAGGATAGACTGAGCTGCAATACCCTGATCCGCTACATATGAGCTGCAAATAGTTTTATCTCCAAGCACAATAATGTACCCCGTAGGCTTAACCCCCTTGATCGGACCTCCCCACCCACGCAGATACCCCTGCCATGAAAGGGTATCAAATATCTGCTCATTGCGTTTTTCATCGCTGGATACAATGAAGCGCAGCGGTTGCTGATTCAGGTTACTGGTAGAAGGAGCCAAGCGCGCAAAATCTACAAGCTCTTTAAGGGTTTCTTCGGATACCTTCTCCGATTCAACAAAATAGTGATAGTTTCGGGTTTTTTCGATCAATTCCCTGAAGTTACACTCATCAATCCCTGCCATACCAAACACCTTTCTAGTCAGCTAAATTAATTCAATGCCTAGTTACTCTAGGCCATATACACAATTATTCTGGAACAATGCCGGCTGACACTCGGCGCTATCAGAATATATCACAAGCACATTTCACAAATAAAATAGTGTTTGTTTTTAAAAAAAACAAGTAATTTTTACACATTTCGCAACACAATGCTTTTAATGTAAGAGCGGACTTCTCAACTAATTTAAAATCTTAGCACCAAATTTAAGTATTTGACATATTTATCTATATGTACGGCAAGTTAGGAAATACAATAATAGGTCAATTTAACTACACGCGTAAAGCCGAAAATACATCTTTAATATATTAACTATAGCATAGATTGCAACAAGAACTCTTTCCTTTCTATATTTCAATCCAATTTTTTTTGTGCAAAAATATAGAACAGCGTTATTAAAACATGCGGGTCAGATAAGTACTTTACGCCTCCCCTGATATCGCCACAAAACTGCGTCAACTATGCGCATCCCCGAATCCGAAATAATATAGCTGTCCCTTTCAAGGTTCATACAGTGCCAGTAAATAAGCTTAGAGCTCGATATATCACTGGTATCATCGACCAGAATCAGAGTATGCGCGCGCTGCAAGATAAGATGCCGCTGAATCGCTCTCTTCCGCGTTATCCATTCCGCAATGGTCTCTGGTGCCTGCACTTGCACAATCAACACCGGCAAATGCGAGGTTTCCGCCGGACAGATTAAATCTATCAGGCAAGGAAGTTCACGGCGGATATACACAAACAAAAGCTCCCAGATATTAGCACCCAGAAGGCCATTTTCAGTAGAAGGAGGGCCAACAACTGTTATTGGGATAATAGCATCACGTCGCGCCCATATAGAGCTCACATGGATTACAGGGCAGGGTACCGACTCTGTGTAGAAGCCGGTGTGATTAGCAAAACTCCCCTCCTCAAGGAGAAGATCAGGATCCACATAACCCTCTATGACAACTTCTGCGTCAGCGGGTGCTGGAAGGCCATCATTGTTAAAGTGTACATTTTGTACACCACCACGGAGAAAGCCCCAAAAAGCCAATTCTGCACCTACGTCCGGCAATGGGAACATCGCCGCGAATGCAAGCGCAGGATCTACCCCCATAGCAACGGTTACAGGCATTTTCAGCCCTCTATCCGCATATACTCTCCATAGATTATACGCACGAGATCCAATACGCCAGTTGACGCTCAGGGTTTTAGAGTCAAGAGGGCTCAGGCGGTAAATACCCGCATTGACCTCCCCAGAGTCAAAGTCACGTGTAAATACAGTAGGTAATGAAAAATAGGCGCGGGAATCCCCGGACCAATATCGAATCTGCGGTAAGGCATACAAGCTATCAAGTTCAGTGAATGTGGCGTCCGATTCAATCTCTGAAAACTCAATATCGCCATAATCACGCCTGAGGTATGCGCAGAAATCAGACCAGCTTCCTATACAGGATGGAAGTTGGTCAAGGCGGTATGAAAGAGACTCACCACCGTGCTCCAACACACGATTCAGGCGATCCTCTGTCGCAAATAGATTAGCCACAACGGAAAAAGAGCCCCAATCAGCATTATGGCACAACATTATGGAAGGTGCGCGCATTTGCATCTGGGAATAAATTTGCCCACTCAGGGAAGTATCAGATACCGATATCGTATGGATATCTACAACCTCGGATAAACATCTATGCTGATGTATAAATTCGCGTAAAGACATAAAAAAAGCCCCGATATTAAAACCGGGGCTCCTTTATCACATAAACGTGATGTTTAAAACAACGCCTGGCGCGCTAACGACATAACAGCGCTGGGCACAATACCGAGGAGCAATACCCCCACAACCGATATTACAGCACAGATAGTTGCACCTGGTTTAAGCTGAACCCAGTCAAACTCCTCTTCAGGGGTGCGGAAATACATATAAACCATGACCCTGAGATAGTAGTAAAGCGATACAGCAGAATTAAGCACCCCAAGCACTGCGAGCCATACATATCCGGCATTAAGGGCACCGGCAAATATATAAAACTTACCGGTGAAACCTGCTGAGGGTGGAATGCCCATGAGTGAAAACAGGCAGATGCACATTAGTACCGCGAGAACCGGACGCTTATACCCGAAGCCGGAAAACCCTTCAAGGGTGAGGTTATCTTCACCGACCTTGCCGGCAAGTACCAGAATGGCAAAAGCGCCGAGATTCATCAGTGTGTACGCAACCATATAGAACAGCACTGCAGAAACCCCGATTGCGTTAGAAGCGACCAGACCCACGAGAGCATACCCGGCATGGGCAATTGAAGAGTATGCAAGCATACGCTTCAGATTTGTCTGTCTGAGAGCAATCAGGTTACCCACAACCATGGTTAGTACGGCAAGCACCCAAAGCAAACCTACCCATGAGGAGTGGAGAGTTCCGAGTCCGATAAGAAAGACACGCATGAATGCGGCAAATGCAGCAGCTTTTGGCCCTGCACTCATAAATGCAGTTACAGGGGTGGGCGCTCCCTCATATACATCAGGGGTCCACATATGAAAAGGGACAACCGCGATCTTGAACAGGAAGCCTGTGGCCAGAAGCAACATCCCCCCGATACACATGGGGTCTGCCAGCAGATGGTGGTTCATCGCTAGGAAAGAGCCAATATCAGCAACATTGGTTGTCCCGGTAACACCATAAATGAGTGCTATGCCATAGAGAAGAAATCCGGTTGAAAACGCACCCAGCAGAAAGTATTTGAGCCCGGCTTCGTTGGAGCGAAGCTGACCGCGAAAAAACCCGGCGAGAACGTAAAGCGCAACAGACATAACCTCAAGACCAAGGAAAATGGTCATCATATCCGTACCGGATGCCATCAACATGGCGCCGACGGTGCTGAACAGTATGAGGGTATAGTATTCGCTTACCGGATAACCTTCCCTCTTCAGGTAGGCGTCTGACATTAAGATGGTTAGTGCAGCGGCCAACAGAAAAATGAAGTGAAAGAAAACCGCATAGTTGTCCAAGGCCACCTGGCCTGCGAAGCCGAATTGAGGATTATTCCATCCAGCAAAGGCTACGATAGCAGTTGCACCGAGTGCAAAAAGACTTATCAGGGCCGCATAAGTGGTTGCTCCCCGCTTAACAAACGCATTTAACAGCAACAATGCCATGCCAAAGCAGGACAGAACCAGTGAAGGCATAATGGCGGCAAAATTTACATTCTGCATTGCCGTTTGCACCAGATTTTCCATGAATTGCTCCTTAGAAGCGACTTATCTCGTTTAAACTCGTGAACTGTTTACGCCATCAGTGATGATAGCCGGATCCATCCTGCTGATGATAATTGCCAGAGGTACCATGATCTTCAGATTGCGGGCAGTCGATATGCATGTTTTCACCGCATGGTGACGCCTGTGCGTCCGAAGTTATCTGATACAGTGCCTGATTGACAGCCGGCTCCATTTTCTCCAGGAACGTATTAGGGTATACGCCAATCCAGAAAATGAACAGGAGGAGCGGTAGCATAACGCACACCTCACGAACGGAGAGATCCTTCAGGTTTTGGTTTTTGGGATTGTCCAGTTTACCGAACATAACCCGCTGAAACATCCACAGCATATATACCGCAGCTAGAATTACCCCGGAAGTAGCAAAGACAGCAAACCAGCGAAGCTCACTCTCAAAAGCCCCGAGGAGAATCATAAACTCCCCTACGAACCCGTTGAGAGCCGGTAACCCAATAGACGAGAGAGTTACTATCATAAAAATCACTGCAAAAACCGGCATCTGTTTGGACAGTCCGCCGAACTCGCTGATAAGGCGGGTATGACGCCGCTCGTACAGGAACCCGACGATAAGAAACAGCGCTCCGGTTGAAATACCGTGATTGATCATCTGCAGAATGGCACCACTCATACCTATGGTATTGAGAGCAAAAAGACCAAGCATTACAAATCCCAGATGGGAAACGGAGGAATATGCAACCAGCTTTTTAACATCCTTCTGCATCATTGCTACGAGGGCACCATAAATAATACCGATTACACTCAAAGCAGCAAGCCAGGGGAGATAATGCTGAAGCGCATCCGGGAATAACGGCATGGCAAAGCGCAGATAACCATAGGTACCCATTTTGAGCATGACGGCCGCCAGGATGACTGAACCGGCCGTAGGCGCTTCGGTATGCGCATCCGGCAACCAGGTATGAACCGGAAACATGGGTACCTTGATGGCAAAGCTGAATGCAAACGCCAGGAACAACCATTTCTGCAGTTCGGGATTCAGGCTCAGATTATAGAAGTCTGTAATGCTGAATCCGTTTACTACAGCACCGGTCTGCACCGCGTAGTAGTAGAGGAAGATAATGGCGACCAACATCAGCAATGAGCCGACTGCGGTGTAGATAAAGAACTTTATCGCAGCATAAATGCGGTTCGCCCCACCCCAGATACCGATCATGAAATACATCGGGATCAGCATGAGTTCCCAGAAGATGTAGAAGAGGAACAAGTCAAGTGAGATAAACGCCCCGAGCATGGCGGTCTCAAGCAAAAGCATGAGAGCCATGAATCCTTTCACATTCTTGTCTACCGCGTTCCAGGTGGACAAGACCGTAATCGGCATAATAAAAGTAGTCAGCATCACCAGCCACAGGCTGATTCCGTCAATACCGACACTGTAATTCATCTGGAAGTAATCCCCGACACTGATCCAGGGCACAAACTCGGTATAGTGCATAGCAGCCGAGGTTTTAAACACCGGATCAAAAGCGAGCGGCAGACTGATTATGAAGGTAATCAGAGTGACGACCAGGGTTGCGATCTTCAGCAGGCCACCATTCTCCCGTGGCAGCATCAGCACAATCAGCATACCCAGCAGGGGGAAGAATGTCATCAGGCTGAGAATATGTTCTGACATTAGAAATTGCTCCTTCTATATTTGATACCAGTCACAGCCGTCATTACTGAAATACACAGATGGCAATGATCAAAACTACACCTATCACCATACTCATGGCATAACTGTGGGTATAACCAGTCTGGGTGTGGCGTAACAGCTCTCCGGTCCCTCGAATACAACGACCGACACCATTTACAATCCCGTCGACTATCCGTACGTCAAAAATCTGCCACAGTCCGGTGCCAAGCCTTTTTGTGGGGTTAACAATAAGGGCATCGTAAAATTCATCAACGTACCATTTATTGTACACCGCGCGATGCAGTCGGCTGAAGCGGGCGCAGAAGTAAGCAGGTATCTGGGGGTTTTTGCAGTACATCAGCCACGCCAGCCCTATGCCTACAACACCAACGCCAACGGAGACACCCATCAAACCAAACTCTACGCTGGCACTTCCATGCGCTTCGATATGGTGAATGTTCTGGGTCTGCGCAAATACCGGTGCGAGGAAATCTTTTATATAATTGGGTATATGCCCGAGACTTTCGCCGATAACATGCGGCACGCCGATAAGACCACCAAAGGTTGCAAGGACAGCCAGAACCATAAGGGGCAGCGTCATCACCAGAGATGATTCAGGGATATGATCCTTGGCACGCGCATCGGTCTTCTGCTCGCCGAAAAAGGTCATGAACACTAGACGGAACATATAGAATGCAGTCATACCTGCAGCAACAGTACCTACAAGCCACAGAATCCAGTGCCCGCGGGTTGATGCAAAAGACCACCACAGGATTTCATCTTTAGAGAAAAAGGCTGAGAAAAACGGCAGACCACAGATAGCAAGGGTGGAGAGGAAAAAGGTGACAAATGTGATTGGCATCTTCTTGCGAATCCCGCCCATGTTGCGCATATCCTGAGCATCATCATGCAGATGCGCATGATGGTAGGCATGGTGCAATCCGTGTATTACCGAACCCGACCCGAGGAACAGGCAGGCCTTAAAAAATGCATGCGTAAGAAGGTGAAAGATACCCGCAGTAAATGCACCGACACCCATTGCAAGGAACATATATCCCAACTGAGAAACGGTAGAATATGCGAGAACACGCTTGATATCATTCTGGGCAAAACCGATAGTAGCGGCGAATATGGCTGTTGCCGCACCCACAATGGCGATTGTCATCATGGTATCCGGAGCCATGGCAAAAAGGCCATTCATGCGCGCTATCATATACACACCCGCTGTTACCATGGTCGCGGCATGGATAAGCGCTGAAACCGGTGTAGGCCCCTCCATGGCATCAGGGAGCCAGGTATAAAGGGGGATCTGAGCCGACTTGCCTGTAGCGCCAAGAAAAAAGCACAGGGTGATGATAGTTACAATTATGCCTCCGTTTTCGAGTGAACCGGTGTTGGCTGCAATCTCAGTAAAGTTAATGGTCCACACTCCGTCCTGCCCAAGAGCCCAGAACAACGTGAACAGACCCAGCAGAAACCCGAAATCGCCTACACGATTGACTACAAAGGCCTTCTTGCCTGCATCACTGGCACTCTTCTTCTCGTAATAGTAACCTATGAGAAGATAAGAACACAGACCAACACCTTCCCAACCAACAAACATCACGAGTGCGTTGTTGCCAAGTACCAGCATAAGCATCGCAAAGGTAAACAAGTTCAGGTATGCAAAGAAACGTGCGTACCCATCCTCACCATGCATATAGCCTATTGAGTACAGATGAATCAGAGTGGAGAGTCCCGTAACATTGAGGATCATCAATGCAGACAACGGATCAAGCAGGAATCCCCAATCAATACTCAACTGCCCCATAGTCATCCAACTGGCGACTACGCTTTCATGTGTTTTGACCTCATCGCCCAGGAGGCGCACAAAGTACACACACGAAACAATAAAGGAGGCAAATATTGCCAGAGTACCAATGGCACCGATAACCTTCTCATTTTTGATTTTCCTGCCCAGCAGCCCGTTTATCAGAAAGCCCAATAGGGGGAAAAACGGTATGAGCCATAAATTGTCGTACATCTATATCTCCTCTTGACGGACCTTTAAGCGACCACACATGACCATGTTACAATTTCAGCAGACTGAAATCCTCTACATCGATTGACTCGCGATTCCGGTAGAATGCGATCATCAGTGCAAGACCGACAGCGGCTTCAGCAGCTGCTACCGTCATGATAAAGAGTACAAAGACCTGACCATCCAGGTTGCCAAGATGACTTGACAATGCAATAAAGGTCAAATTTACTGCATTAAGCATCAATTCAATGCACATAAACACAACGATGGCGTTGCGGCGCGTCAATACGCCGATTGCACCAAGGCTGAACAAAATCGCGCTCACTACCATATAGTGTTGTACTGAAACAATCATACCAGCCCCCTACGCTTCCCGCTTCGCCAGGATTATTGCACCTACAATAGCTACCAGAAGCAGGATCGAAGCTATCTCAAACGGTAACATGAAATCGGTAAACAACGCGGTACCGATCATCTCAGTGTGCCCCACTGACTCAACCATCTCAGGGGTAACGCTGCCCTGAGTAGGGTTGACTGAACCCTGTTTAAGGATAATCAGAACCTGAAACAGCATCAGCCCACTTGCGACCACCGCACCGGTAACTGCATGTCTATAGCGGATTACCACTGCTGAACCGAGATTCAACAGCATGATGACAAAGATAATGAGAACCATGATTGCGCCAGCGTAAACCATTATCTGAATAGCGGCCATAAACGGCGCATGCAGGGTTACATAGAAAATCGCAAGACAGAAAAACGTCATAACCAGCGATATGCCGCTATTAATCGGATTTCTGCACGATACAACCAAAATTCCTGAGGTTATTGCAACAAACGCTACAACATAGAAAAACAACTGCTGCAGTATATCCATTGAAGTGGCTCCTATTTCTTTTATTTAAGCAAACGCTCTTTAGTAAAGCAGAAGTCTTCACGGTTGAGATTCGCAAGCTCAAACTCACCCGTCATCTCAATAGCTCCAACTGGACAGGCCTCAACACAGTAACCACAGAAGATGCAGCGCAGCATATCTATCTGATATACGGTGGGGTATTTGTCGCCATTTTCGTCCTCATCCGCCTCGATTGAGATGCACTTCGCCGGACACGCCGTTGCACACAGATAGCAGGCAACACATTTTTCCCGGCTCTGATCAGGCACAAGGCGATGCAGGCCCCGAAAGCGCTCATAAGGCTCATATTTAACCTTGGGATACTCGACTGTAGTAGAGTTACCCGGGAGCAGATGCCTGGCAGTTATACTTAAGCCCTGAATAAATTCTTTAATCATGGGTCGGTCCTTTAGACTAATGGAATTGCTATAAAACGATTACGGCCCCGGTTATAACGATATTCAAAAGTGCCAGCGGCAAGAACACCTTCCAGCCCATAAACATGAGCTGATCATATCTTACGCGCGGGAACGTGGCACGCATCCAAATCAGTATAAACATGAAGAAGAACACCTTCAGCAGCAGATTAATCACACCGGGGAACGGGCCTGCAGGGCCACCGAGGAACAGGGTTGATATTACTGCAGCCACCACTACCATATTGGCGTATTCTGCCATGAAAAACAGAGCATACTTCATGGAGGAGTATTCGGTACAGAAGCCGGAAACAAGCTCCGTTTCAGCCTCGGGGAGGTCAAACGGAACTCGATTTATCTCAGCGACAGATGTGACAAAGAATATGCAGAAAGCCAGAGGCTGGGAAAAGATGAACCAGTTGAACACGGAGCCGGATTGGACCTCAACGATTCCACGCAGGCTCAAGGTCTCCGCCAGCATAAATACAGCAACGATAGAGAGCCCCGCCGCGAGCTCATATGAGATTACCTGCGCCGCTGAACGTATACCACCCAGGAGGGAATACTTGTTATTAGAAGCCCAACCAGCTAGAACGATGCCGTAGACACCCAACCCCTCCATGGCAAGAATAAACAGGATCCCCACATTTAAATCAGCAATGTGCAGGGGTACCGTATATCCGCCGACAACGATATGGCCACCAAACGGGATTACAGCTACGGTTATGAATGCCGGAACCAGAATCATCATGGGAGCAAGAATAAACGCAAGCTTGCTTGCTTTCGAAGGAATGATATCTTCCTTGAAAAACAGTTTCAGCCCGTCAGCGATAGGCTGCAACAGCCCCAGAGGGCCAGTCATCGTGGGTCCAAGGCGCGTCTGCATGTGACCGATAATCTTGCGCTCAGCGTATGTGGCATATGCAACAATAAGCAGAAGCACAACAAACACCGCCAATATCTTGGCAAGCATTACTGCAATAAACAGTATCGGGTCATTCGAGAGGCTAAGCATTTCTGGCATGATTTTCCTCTTTCCTTCATTGCTTTTCCACCGGCACCCCGGCAGAGCATTTATTCAACTAAACCTGAAGTCCAGGCCCGAGCCTGGATCAGCGGTCTATCTCTCCAAGAACAATATCCAGGGTCCCGATAGTAGCAATTACATCGGCTAGCAGAGCTCCCTCGACCATTTGCGGCAGTGCCTGCAGATTGACAAACGATGGTGGCCGGATCTTCATGCGATAGGGATTGGCGCTGCCATCGGATACCATGTAATACCCCAATTCACCTTTGGGAGCCTCTATCCCCTGATAGATCTCACCAGGCTCCGGCTCAAAACCGTCAGTTACGAGCTTGAAATGGTGAATAAGGCCTTCTATGGTATTATGAACATTTTCTTTAGCAGGCAGACATACGCCGGGATTATCGGCCAGAATCGGGCCATCTTCGAGCTTATCGAGGCATTGCTGTATGATCTTGCAGGACTCGCGCATCTCATCCAGGCGTGCAGTATAGCGATCAAAAGTATCACCGCCCTCGCGCGTCACAACCTCAAAATCGTACTCCTCGTACCCTGAATAGGGGTTGTCACGCCTCAAATCCCAGTCAACGCCGCTAGCGCGCAGGGCGGGACCGGTCAAGCCGATGTCGATTGCATCTTCAGCCGAAATACACCCAACACCCTTGGTACGTTTCTGCCAGATAGAGTTGTTGGTCAGGAGACCCTCATATGTTTCAAGATGACCCGGCATCGCATCAATAAACGCTTTTACGTCCTGCTCAAATCCTGCAGGCAGATCTTCAGACAACCCTCCCACACGGAAATAGTTGCTGGTCATGCGTGCCCCTGAAAGCTTTTCATACATATCCATGATCAATTCACGCTCACGGAAGCAGTAGATGAAAACCGTCATCGCCCCGATATCGAGAGCGTGTGTCGCCAACCACACCAGGTGACTTTTGATTCGAGTAAGCTCAGCCATCATGACCCGCACCACATTGGCACGCCGGGGGATTTCATCTGTGATACCGAGAAGTTTCTCTACGGCGAGAACATACCCCAGGTTGTTACTCATGGGCGCGAGATAGTCAAGACGATCGGTCAGAGGGAGTGCGCGATGATAGCTGCGATTTTCCGCAAGCTTCTCAACGCCTCTGTGCAGAAAACCGATATGGGGAGTAGATTTAACCACTGTCTCCCCATCAAGTTCCAGGATCAACTGCAACACCCCATGTGTCGAGGGGTGCTGAGGACCCATATTAATTGTCATAACCTCTTTTGTTGCCATATACAAGCCTCGCTTCAATCGATGGTTGCTTAAGTTCAGGAAAGACGGCCCTGATAAGGCTCCCGATCCGGACCCTGCAAGGGGTAGTCCTTACGCAGCGGATATCCTTCCCAATCAGCAGGCATAAGAATCCGACGCAGATCCGGATGATTGTTAAACGCTATACCGAACATATCCCAGCATTCGCGTTCAGGCCAGTTTGCGGTTGACCACACGCCGGAAACCGTATCGATACAACAATCATCTTCTCCAACTGCCGCTTTGACACGCAGACGCTCTTTTGTTTCAATGTTATATAGATTGTACACTACCATGAAGCGCGGCTCGGAGCCGAGGTAGTCCACCCCACACAAGTCACAGAGGAAATTGTAGCCTGCACTGTCTTTCAAAAATGTGCATACCGCTACAATATCGCTCTTATTAACGGTCAATGTTAACTCGCCCCGATGCTCAACAGTATCAACAACCGCGGCGGGAAACTCCTGCTTAAGCTTTGCAACAACTGCCTGGCTCATACTTTGTCCCTATACGTATATATGGTTTGCGCAAGACGCCTTGTTCTTTTCACCCGCGAGGAAGCCTAGCCGGGCACTACATCACCCACACCTATGGCAGCGCCGAAGCTGTTCTTTTCACGCATGATCTTTTCCTGCAATTGAAACAGAGCATACAGCAGACCTTCGGGCCTCGGCGGGCATCCCGGGATATACACATCCACCGGGAGCTCTGTATCTATGCCCTGTACAACGCTGTAGGTATCAAATATTCCACCCGATGAAGCACATGCACCCATAGCAATTACATATTTAGGCTCAGGCATCTGCTCATAAACGGTCTTAATAACCGGAAGCATTTTATGTGTCACCGTACCCGCAAGGATAATAACATCTGCCTGACGTGGTGAAGCTCGGAACAACACCCCGAGACGATCAAGATCGTGACGTGCGGCACCAGCCGCCATCATCTCGATGGCACAGCAGGCGAGACCGAAAGTCATGGGCCACATGGAACGAGACCGTGACCAGTTGACCACCTTATCCAAAGATGTGGTGATAATATTGTCACCCAGAACATCAGTATTCATATGTTGCGGCACCGCCGTGCTGGCGCTCACCCGCTGATCGACTACCATTCCAGCGCTCCTTTTTTCCATTCGTAAGCCAGCCCTACAATCAAGACAAACACGAAAAAGCCCATCACCCCGGCACCGTACATGCCAAGCTGTTTACACACCACAGCCCACGGATAAAGGAACGCCACCTCGATATCGAAAACGATAAATGTCATCGCCACCATATAAAACTTGACGGAGAACTGTTCACGCGCAGTTCCTATCAGAGGCATACCGCATTCGTAAGGGGCGAGCTTCACCTCACTGGGCTTCTTGGGCCCAAATATAAACGAAAAGGCCACCGACCCCAGCGCAAACAACAGCGCCAGAGCTATGAGGACGAGTATCGGCAGATAACTCTCAAGCATGTAACAGCTCCTCCATCCAAGGGGTTAACTATAATATCCTGCACCGCCCGAGAAAGCATTAACAGCGGTTTCAGCGTTGTGCAAGTTAGGTCAAACACTCTTCTTTGTCAAGGGAAAAATACAGTATACAGTATGCAGTTTTCTACATACTTAATTCTTTAATTTCAACACCTTACACCTACAGAGCACGTCCTTGACAGAGCTCAAAAAAGGGGATAAATCACCCCGTCACCCACCTGCACATAGCGGCAGAAGGCCCGCACAGGTTCATCACTTAACCCTTCAACCAGGGCTACTCACTCCCCTGCTCTTCGGGTGGATGCATATAACGTGTAACTGCAGCCCTGATCGCTGTGGCGGAAAGATTCGAACAATGCATTTTCTCATCCGGCAAACCACCCAGAGCCTCGGCTACCTTCTCATCAGTGACCTCCAGCGCATCCTCGAGTGTTTTCCCTTTAACCATAGTACTTGCCATAGAGGTTGTAGCAATAGCAGCTGCACATCCGTAGACTTTGTACTTCACATCGGTAATAACGTTATCTGCAATTTTAAGAAAAATAAGAATTGCATCGCCACAACCCGGATCCCCCACCTTTACTACTACATTCGGGTTTTCTATGGTTCCGACGTTGCGTGGATTGGAAAAATGCTCTACAACTGCATCAGTGTACATGCCGAACCTTTCCTTTCATTCAATATCCGGATATATAAACGAGGCGCCCGACCAGGGTGCACTCATCAAAAAAAGCACAAGACAAGATAGCCGCGCAAGCATGATTAACTATCAACATCGAAGCAGGTGCAATGAATTATATTAATATCGCAACTCGCGCCCCGAGCAAAGCCCGCAAATCGGCCGATCATACCTTCCGGTGAAGTGAAAAAGCAACCATACGTGAACGAAATGTTTTCATTGGCAATTCAACCGCCGCCATTTACACCTTCAACCCAAGACGTGCCTACCTAAATGAAACCATATACAGCAGAAACTCTTGAGTACATCCGCAATGAGATTCGAAACGCCAACGGCAACGAGGTTTTCTTTGTAGCCACTCTGGAATCCGAGGAGAAGATAGCCTCCATCAGAGTAGTTGCGCGCGGGCACAAAAGCGCGGTTCCTGCAATTTTACATGCGTGCCGCAAGGCGGATCTGGCTATTCACAACCACCCCTCAGGCGAGCTGACCCCTTCCGACGCTGACCTGGAAATTGCCGCACGTCTGGGAGAAGGCGGCGTTGCCTTTCATATCACTGACAATGACGCTGCGAACTTCTACAAAGTCACGGAAATACGTCAGCACCAGAAGCAGGTTCCGGCTGACTACGCCAGAATTTCTGCCCTGCTTGCTCCGGAAGGGCCCCTGGCACAAAACATCAGGAACTACGAAGAGCGTGCGGAACAGGTGCATATGGCATTCACCGTTGCCGAGGCATTTGACACCCAACGGATTGCCACAATTGAAGCTGGCACCGGCACCGGCAAAAGCCTTGCATATCTTATCCCGGCCCTGCTTTGGGCTCTTGAACACGGCGAAACCGTAATCATTTCCACCAATACCATTAATCTGCAGGAACAGCTTATCCGCAAAGACCTGCCACTACTAAGACGCGCTGTTCCCGAGCCGTTCCACGCAGTGCTGGTTAAAGGGCGAGCCAATTACCTGTGTCACAGGCGTCTCCAACAGGCCCTGCAGGAAACCGACCTTTTCAGCGTCAGTGCCGCCACCGACTTAAGGGATCTGCGCGAGTGGGCACAAACCAGCACAAGCGGTAGCCGTGACGAACTAAGCCACACCCCGGAACCCCAGGTGTGGAGCGAAGTCTGCTGCGAAATGGATCAGTGCCCGCGCACGCGCTGCAACCACTACCAGGAGTGTTTTTTCCACAAAGCGCGGCGCAAAGCGGCGCAAGCCGACATCCTGATTTCCAACCATGCGCTACTGCTCGCCGATCTTGCAGTACGCGCCGAGACAGACAACTACAATAGCGCCGCAGTCCTCCCCCTATACTCACGCATCATCTTCGATGAAGCCCACCACCTGGAAGATGCCGCTACCAACAGCTTTTCCATCCGCCTGAACCGCTTCAGCTTTACTGCAGTACTTAATCGCCTCGTGCATCCGCGCAAACCCGAGCGCGGCCAGCTGCCACGCTGGGCGGGCATTCTGGCGCGCGAACTGCCCGATTCAGAAGAGCTGATTTACCAACAACTACATACGCTAATCGATGAAGCTGCAGAACTGTGTCGCGCCCTCCAGCGGCGCAACGCAGAGATATTCGGAGCCCTTACCGACAGCTTAGAGGCCGGCAGCGAAAACGCCCAACGACACTCAACCCCCTGGAGAATCACTTCAGCACATGAAAATGATCCTGTCTGGCAACGCTTTACCCGCGAACTGCCCGACATAAGCCGAACTGCGCTAAAGATAACCTCCATCATTAAGCGCCTATTCAAACTGAGTGAAAATCTGCCCGAAAATGTGAATGAAAAAATTGCTGCGGCAACCACTGATCTGAACGGACTCAATAATCGCCTTGGCGTCCTGGCGCAGGACCTGGATACCTTTCTATCGCTGCGAAAGGATCTGTGCACCTGGATTGATATGCGAAAAAGCAGCGGCCGGCAGCGCACTACAGTAATGTGGCTCAATGCCGCACCCATAGAAACTGCCCCCATCCTGCACCAGCATGTATACGAACGCTTTAAGTCAGTGGTGATGACCAGCGCAACTCTGAGCGTAAATCGCAATTTCAACTATTTCCACCAGCGCAGCGGCGTTGCCCTGTGCCCCCCGGGAAGGCTCCTGGAACTGCAACTGGAATCACCCTTCGACTTCGAGCATCAGTCACTTATTGCGGTCCCTACAGATATCCCCGTACCGGGAAGCCCGGGTTATGCCGAGGCGATAGCACCCATAATTGAACGCAACGTGGTAAACGCGGGGGGAAATACGTTTGTCCTGTTTACAGCCTACAGCCTGCTGCAGCAGTTATTTCAGACCCTCGAACCCTCCATGTTTGCGCAGGGCATAACCTGCCTGCGTCAGGGACAGGCCTCAAGGCATCATCTGCTTCAGCGCTACGTCAAAGCCGAGAACCAGGTATTGTTTGGTACAGATTCTTTCTGGGAGGGGGTTGACGTTCCGGGAAGAGATCTGGAAATTGTCATAATCACACGCCTGCCTTTCCGTGTCCCCACCGAACCAATCCAGGTCGCTCGAAGCGAGGCTTTGGAACAGGCGGGCAGAGATCCGTTCATGCACTTCACAGTACCGCAAGCAGTAATAAAGCTGAAACAGGGCTTTGGGCGCCTTATCCGTCACCGTGACGACCGCGGCGTGGTTATAATTCTCGACAACCGCGTCAGCACAAAGGGTTACGGACGCATGTTTCTCAACTCGCTCCCACCAGCAAGGAGAGTAATTGCCCCACAGGATTCGATAGAAGCAAAGATCAGGGAGTTTTTTTCGACGTGACTATTCAGCTGATGTACGGGGATTCTCAACTCACTGAGAATCATACTGCATAGCCACTTTTCAGCAAGTCTGAGTGTACCCCTGAAGACTTAAGACAAACACACCCGAGAAAAATGTGCACATGCACGTAGAAAAGTGCGGCTAAGGTGATATATTGAAATCAGATATCATGCACAAACCACCACAAACAGGCGACATAAAGTTGCTCCAACGAGGAGCATAACATGCACCACCTCCTGGACAACGGGCCGGCAGCCCCCCCTGCCGGCCATTTTTTAATTTCATAAATTCTTACCTTCTCATTGCAGGTGATTGTATATACTATGTAGGTACTGAGTTAAATGCTTATAAATACATCTAATTAAAGAACAGTTCAGTTCTTTACACGGAGAACCCGCACAAAACAGCGGATTAAAAACAAACTCAAACAAACAATCAGGACCGGCAACATATGAAACCAACGGTTAGACTAAATCGCATAAGGCGCGCCATTATTCAGGCAGCAGTCGTACTCCTCCTTTTCACTCCGGCGCACACAGCAACATTTCAAGACAAAGAGCTTGATCCACAGCGCGCAAAACTTCTCGGTTTCATCGTTACCCAGCACCTAACGCGACAGCACTACAACAATTACCCGCTCGATGACGATCTTTCGCGCCGGGCATTTGATCTGTACATAAAACAACTCGACAACCAGAAGCGCTTCCTTCTGCGCGAGGATGTACAAATGCTGGGGGCATACAAAACCTATATTGACAACGAGATCCGCCGAGGGAACATTCACCTGCCCCTCTATAGCGCAAGAATTATGGAAAAGCGCATCCCCGTCCTGGACGAAACAGTCGAGGATCTACTCAACGACCGCTTTGACTACGACCGTACAGAGACCATGGAAACAGACGAAGAAAAACTCGACTTTTGTGTTAACCATGATGAACTGCGCGAGCGCTGGAGAAAAACACTTAAATACCAGACCGCAAATACCTACCTGGATCTAAAAGAGGAACAGGAGCAGCTAAAGGATTCGGACAGTGGTGAATCAGAAAACGAAATCACGTCAGATACAACCGATGCAGAACTCTGGGATAAAGCATATGCAAAGGTAGCAGATCGCTACCAACACCTGTTTGCGCGCATGGGGAAAGTATCTGAAAATGATTTCTTCAACCGCTACCTCAACTCAATCGCCAATGCCTACGATCCGCACAGCACCTACATGCCTCCAGAGGCTAAAGAAGACTTCGATATCCACATGCGTGGATCGCTGGAGGGAATCGGTGCAGTACTGCGTGAGGATGGGGGGTTCATAAAAGTTGTACGCCTTATCCCCGGAGGAGCGGCTCAGCAGCAGGGTATCCTCTCGAGCGAGGACACCATCCTTAAAGTAAGTGAAGGTGAAAACGGAACTCCGGTTGACATTACCGATACCCGCATACGCGATGCCGTCAGTCTGATTCGTGGCCCCAAGGGCACCACCGTCAAACTTCATATAAGAAAACCTGACGGAACCCGCCAGATCATCTCGATTAAACGCGACGTCGTGCAAATCGAAGATGCTTTTGTAAAATCCGCCCTGATTGACGGGCCGGACGAGACTCCTTACGGATACATTAAAATCCCGAGCTTCTATCGCGACTTCCACAAAGAGAACGGCAAAGGGCGCAATGTTACCGATGACACCCGTGCGGCAATCGAGGAACTAAGATCCCAGGGGATAGCCGGGCTGATTCTGGATCTGCGCAACAACGGCGGTGGTTCCCTGGGGGATGCTGTAGACACAACAGGTCTCTTTATCGACCAGGGACCGGTGGTACAAGTCAAAAACAGCGATGACAATATAAAAGTAATGGACGACCGCGATGGAAAAACCGAATACGATGGCCCCCTGGTAGTTCTGGTAAACAAGTTCAGCGCATCGGCCTCTGAAATCCTCGCTGGCGCGCTCCAGGATTACCGACGTGCGGTTATTGTAGGGAGCGAACATACCCACGGCAAAGGAACCGTTCAGGCCATGATCAATATCGATACCAATCTGCCTATGCGGAACCTGAACAAATACAAGCCCCTTGGTGCCATCAAGGTGACCGTGCAGAAATTTTATCGCGTAAGCGGCGGATCCACCCAATATCGCGGTATTTTACCCGATATTGTCCTCCCTGATCGCTTTGCGGCAATTGAAAGCGGAGAACGGCACATGGATTACTCCATGCCGTGGGATACAATCCCCAGCACACTGTATCGCCCCGCAACTGAAAGCCTGCCGCTGCAGAAACTGAGTCAGCGCAGCGACCAGAGGGTAAAGAATAACACCGACTTTCAAAAAATTGTGGAGCTTGAAGAGAAAACACGCGAGCGCATCGCCAATACCGAGCACCAACTGCTGCTCGATGACATTATCGCGCAACGCAAATCCATACAGAGCAATGAGGAGGACGAACCCTCACATGCGACTATGGGAGGCAATGACGTATCAGGAAGTGAAGACAAGTGGCTCGAACAACTTAAAGAAGACCCATATGTAATCGAGTCCAGTCACATTCTTGATGACATGGCAGAACTCTTGTAATAATCTGCGGACTGCAAGCACACGCAGCTTATAACACCTGAACACTCGGATCATTCATTAGCATATTTACAATGGCTCCTGCGAACAAAGCAGGAGCCCCTTCAATTTAAGTCAATACACATTGGTGGAGGTTGTATGGCAGAACATTCTATCCTCATTTCCGCAACGGTTCATGATCTGCTTGATATTGATGATTCTTTCGCCGCGCGTGAAGGCTTCAACCTGTTGATAGCCCAGGATACAACCGACCTGTTAATAACCGCACGCGCGCAGAAACCCAGCACAATATTCATAACCCCCACTGACTCTGAGAACCAATCAGCGGAAAAGTCCTGCTGCCACCTTCTCAAAGAAGATCCTGAGATGAAAGATATACCGGTTATAGCAGTCATCGATGGTAACAATGAATCCCATCTGAACCGTTGCCAGACCCGCAAACCGGATGACATCCTGTTCACCCCTCTGAGCAAGCACCTGTTCCTGGCCACAGCTCGCCGAGTACTGGGTTTGCCCCACCGCTCCTTCGATCGGGTTCAAACCAGCCTGAAGGTTGATTTCGGTCCCGACCGCAGCAGCTTTCGCCCTGCATGTGCTTACAACCTCAGTACCGGGGGGATCTTTATTGCAACCGAATCCCAGATCCCATTAAATACCAAATTGCTAGTCAAACTTGATCTGCCGGATTCCGATAAACCCATAATCTGCGAAAGCGTTGTCAGCTGGATCAACCGCAGCAATGACCCTGATCAACCAGACGTCCCCCCCGGCATCGGCCTGCAGTTCCTGTCCCTTAATGCCACTGACCTTTTCGCTATCCACAGCTTCATAAATCAGCGCCGCGACAGCGCCTGACACGCCGATTTTATCCCGCTTTACCTCCAAAAAAAGCGGGAACTATTGACACAAAGGGCTAGAACATCGTATTACTTACACTCGCACAGCGTTGTATCCGGACGCCTGTCCAGGTATACAACAACGTGCGCATTCTATAGATCCTGGTTTTGTATATCAGGCTCATGCATTACTGTGCCTGCAGCGCGAAGACTGAAGGTATGGTCTTGTTATTTTAATTCAAGTTTAGGGGAGGTTACACATGGAATGTATTACAATGGTCAGGGCTGGTCCAACGACATGCAATGGCGCCACAATCAACTACGTCTCTTCTATTCCGACGGCTGTCATGTGACTGGCCCGGTACGAAAAGTTGAATACGGATTGATTCACAACCCTTACAAGGAAAGTGCATTGAGATGATTAAAATTAACAAGGGGCTGGATCTGCCGATAACCGGCGCTCCAGAACAGAAAATTTCTGATGCTCCCGCAGTCAAGTCGGTGGCCCTTCTTGGTCCGGACTATGTCGGCATGAAACCGAGCATGGAGGTTAAGGTAGGAGACAAGGTAAAGCTTGGCCAACTGCTGTTTACCGACAAAAAGACCGAGGGGGTCAAATACACTGCTCCCGGTGCAGGCGAAGTCGTTGCCGTCAACCGCGGCGCGCGCCGTATGCTGCAATCGGTAGTTATTGAATTGAGTGGTAAAGAGGAAGAGGTGACATTCGCCTCTTATAAAGAGAAGGACCTTGAGAGCCTTGCGCGCGATAAGGTTGTTACCAACCTGGTGGACTCCGGAATGTGGACGGCACTGCGCAATCGTCCCTACAACAAAGCTCCATCCATTGACATCGAACCAAAGTCCATTTTTGTGACTGCCATGGACACCAACCCACTGGCAGCCAAGGCTGAAATGCTGATCAAAGAGGAAGAGGACGCATTTGCCAACGGCCTAAAGGTTCTCACCCGCCTCACAGAAGGTCCGGTGAATGTATGCCAGAAGCCCAATGCAATTATGCCCCAGGTTAAAGGGGTAACCTATGAGGAGTTTGATGGACCCCACCCGGCAGGACTTCCGGGAACCCATATCCACTTCCTCGATCCTGTCAATATCGACACCTGTGTATGGCACATCAACTACCAGGATGTGATCGCCTACGGCAAGTTTTTCACCAGCGGCAGAATTCCGGTAGAGCGCATTGTCGCCTTCGGTGGCCCCGGAGTGAAGGAGCCGCGCCTGCTGCGTACCCGTATAGGGGCGAATCTTGACGAACTCACTGCCGGCCAGATCAAAGATGGAGAGCAACGTGTCATCTCCGGCTCGGTACTCAGCGGTACCAAAGCCAGCGGTCCGCTGGCTTTCCTGGGGCGCCACCATCTGCAGATTTCTGTACTTCCGGAAAAACGCGAGCGCGAGCTGTTTGCATCCCTGACTCCCGGGGAGGACCGCTTTTCCATCAAGCCCGTGTTTATGAACGCCTTCACCGGTGGCCCCACTGCCGACATGAACACCAGTACTTACGGGCGCCAGGGCAACATGCTGGCTATTGGCTCGTTTGAAAAGGTGATGCCTCTCGACATCCTGCCCAACTATTTGCTGCGTGCTCTGTGTGCCGGCGATACGGATGAGGCCCAGAGTCTCGGCTGCCTGGAACTTGCAGAAGAGGATCTGGCGTTGTGCACATACGCATGCCCCGGCAAAAACGACTTTGGCGTGGTACTGCGTGACGCACTAACCATCATTGAGAAAGAGGGATAAAGCCGTGAAATTACTCGACGATATGAAACCTCATTTTGAAGAGGGCGGTAAGTGGGAAAAGTATTCCGCCGTCTATGAAGCCATAGATACCACCCTTTATTCTCCGGCGACAGTTACCGAAGGTTCGGTGCATGTACGCGACAGCATTAATCACAAGCGGGTGATGAGCATCATTATGCTGGCCCTGCTGCCCTGCATATTTATGGCCCTTTGGAATACCGGATACCAGACAAACCTTACCCTGGCCCAGATGGAGGGGGGCGAACCACTGCGAGGTCTGAGCAATCATACCTCCATCTTTGCCAACATGCTCAAGGGGCTGGGGTCTGTTCTGCCGATATTCCTTGTGGTGCTGATCACCGAAGGTATCTGGGTAGCTGTTTTTGCCGCTGCGCGTAAACGACCTATCGATGCAGGTTTTCTCGTAACCGCGGTACTCATTACCCTGCTTTTGCCGCCCACAGTGCCCCTGTGGCAGGTGGTCATTGCGACCTCCTTCGGGGTGGTGATCGGGCGTGAAATCTGCGGCGGTATCGGAATGAACTTCCTTAATCCGGCTCTGGTAGCCTGGGTATTCCTCGCTATGGCATATCCTTCCTCCATGTCTGGAGATGCCGTATGGACTGCAGTGGATGGTTACTCTGGTGCCACACCTCTGAGCATGGCCATGGCTGACGGTGTATCCAGCCTGGGCAACGCCGGCATCACCTGGAAGTCCGCATTTCTAGGCAGCATTCCGGGCTCAATGGGCGAAACATCCACGCTTGCATGTCTGCTCGGTGCAGCAGTTCTGCTCGTTACCGGGATTGCAAGCTGGCGCATTATCGCATCCATTGTGATAGGAGTTGTAGCCCTATCCTCCATCCTGTGCATTTTCGATCCTACAGCGACTAATCCTGCCTGGCATCTGGTTCTGGGCGGTCTAGCGTTCGGCACGGTGTTTCTTGCTACAGATCATTCATCTGCAGCGATGACCCTCAAAGGACAGTGGATCTACGGCTTGCTCATAGGTACCCTGGTGGTACTGGTGCGCGTGTTCAACCCCACAATGCCTGAATGCGTAGGAATGGTGATCTTATTCGGCAACGTAGCCGCTCCACTGATCGACCGCCTTGTCGTGAACGCACATATCAAGAAAAGGATGTTGCGCCATGTCTAATGACTCTACCTTGAAAACGTTCCTGGTCACCTTTCTGCTGTGTCTGGTGTGCTCTGTGCTGGTATGCATGGCCGCACTGGTGCGCATCGACCGGGAAGCGTATAATCAGCTACTTGAAGCCCGCAAGACCGTACTCGCCGCCGGCGGCTATGGTGACCAACTTGCGGAAGGGGCTTCCGAAGAGGAGCTCTTCAGCAACTTTGAAATGAAAATGGTAAACATCAACACCGGTGAATTTACCGATGAGATCAACGCAGAGGAATTCAATCCCAAAGATGTTCGAGACAACCCGGATATGATGGTGGATATCCCCGCTGCCGACGATGTTGCCGACATAAATGAGCGCCCCAAATTCGCACGGGTTTTCATCGATAAAAGCAAAGGTCAGGTGGTCCTGCCTATCAATGGCCCCGGCATGTGGGGTCCCATGTTTGCGTACATCGGTGTAGAGAATGATGGTAACACCGTAAGCGGTTTAAAGTTCTACCAGCACTCTGAAACTCCGGGCCTGGGAGCCGAGATCGAAAAACCCAAATTCCGCGAGCAGTGGGAAGGCAAAAAACTTTACAACGATTCCGGCAGCCTTGCTATAAATGTTGTTAAAAACGGCAAATATGACAAGAACGCCGATGATGCCCAGCACACCATTGATGGCCTCGCTGGTTCAACCATCACCGGCAATAAGGTTCAGGCTATCGTTCAGTACTGGTTCAGCGACCACGGCTACGGGAAATTCCTGGCTAATTACACCAAGAGCAAGGAGTAACAATTATGTCTAAAGCAAAAGACGCATTGCTGGACCCGTTGTTTAACAACAACCCCATCGCCCTACAGATGCTGGGTATCTGTTCAGCACTCGCAGTAACCAATAAAATGTCCACGGCACTGACCATGTCCTTTGCGGTTATTCTGGTTATTTCGTGTTCCAACGCCGCAGTAAGTGCCATTCGTAATCATATCCCTAACAGTGTCCGTATCATCGTACAGATGACCATCATTGCGACCCTGGTTATCATCGTAGATCAGATGCTCAAAGCATATGCCTACGAAATGAGCAAGCAGCTTTCAGTCTACGTTGGCCTTATTATCACTAACTGTATTGTAATGGGGCGTGCCGAGGCTTTTGCGGTGAAAAATCCGGTATATGAAAGCTTCATGGATGGCCTCGGCAACGGTCTGGGCTATTCCCTGATCCTGCTGATAGTAGCCTTTGTGCGTGAGCTGTTCGGTTCCGGCTCACTCTTCGGGCTCACCATCCTCAACCCGACCAACAATGACGGCTGGTATGTAACCAACGGTTTGATGCTGCTGGCTCCCAGCGCATTCTTTTTGATCGGCTTCATTATCTGGGCTCTGCGCACCTGGAAGCCTGAACTCCAAGAATAGGATAAGATGTCATGGCTCATTATTTTACTATATTTTTCGACTCTGTTTTTGTCGACAACATCGCCCTGACTTTTTTCCTGGGCATGTGTACCTTCGTTGCTGTATCGAAAAAAGTAGATACCGCAATTATGCTGGGTATCGCCGTTGTCGCAGTTGAGCTTATTACCGTTCCGGTAAACAACCTTCTCTACAATGTACTCCTGAAAGAAGGGGCTCTTGCCTGGGCAGGCTTCCCGGAACTGGATCTGAGTTTTCTTGGCCTCATAACCTATATCGGGGTTATTGCGGCGATAGTACAGATTCTGGAAATGGTACTGGATAAGTACTTTCCTGCACTCTACAACGCCCTGGGTATCTTCCTCCCCCTGCTCACAGTAAACTGCGCCATTCTGGGTGCATCGTTGTTCATGGTAGAACGTGACTACAACTTTGGCGAGAGCACCGTTTACGGTGTCGGGGTAGGTGTAGGTTTCGCTATAGCAATATCCCTGCTCGCCGGAATCCGCGAGAAACTCGTTTACAGCGATGTCCCCAAGGGGCTGCAAGGCGTTGGCATGACCTTTATCGTTGTGGGACTTATGGCAATGTCATTTCAGGCTTTTTCCGGCCTGCAGTTTTAATGCAGTAATAATCTGAATAAAGGATTGATACTATGGACTTGATTATAGTCGGATCCACCATGTTTACCGGGATCATACTTGCGCTGGTTGCCATTATTCTGGCAGCGCGTAAGCAACTGGTACCAACTGGTGAGATCAAATTTGAAATTAACGACGACCCGGAGCTGACCATCACGACCAAACCGGGGGGCAAACTCCTCGGCGCTCTGGCCGAGAAAGGGATTTTCATCCCCTCTGCCTGCGGTGGCGGGGGTACCTGTGGGCAGTGTCACGTGCACGTTTACGACGGTGGCGGTGAGATTCTCCCAACAGAAACCAGCGTAATTTCTAAACGTGAAGCGCGTGAAGGATTGCGTCTTGCCTGCCAGGTCGGGGTCAAACAGGACATGAAGCTTGGCATCGCTCCGGAAATCTTCAATGTCAAAAAGTGGGAGTGTACGGTCAGGCACAACAAAGGGGTGGCAACCTTCATCAAGGAATCTGTTTTTGAACTGCCCGAAGGTGAAAACTGCGATTTCCGCGCTGGTGGCTACATTCAGATCGAAGCGCCCCCGCATGAACTATCCTACTCAGAATTCGACATCGAAGACGAGTACAAAGCTGATTGGGACGAGTTCAACCTGTGGCGCTTCAAGTCTGTGGTTAAAGAGCCGATTATGCGTGCATATTCCATGGCCAACTATCCAGACGAGAAGGGGATCATCATGCTCAATGTGCGTGTATGTCCTCCGCCCCCTAATGCTCCCGATGCACCTCCGGGACAGATGTCCTCCTACATCTTCAACCTCAAGCCCGGTGACAAAGTCACCATCTCCGGGCCTTACGGCGAGTTCTTCGCACGTGAAACCGACAACGAGATGGTATTCATCGGTGGGGGTGCCGGCATGGCGCCGATGCGCTCTCATATCTGGGATCAACTCCTGCGCCTCAACTCCAAGCGTAAGATCACATACTGGTACGGTGCGCGCAGCCTTAAAGAGATGTTCTACGTAGACGAGCTTAACGAGCTTCAGGAGAAGTTCCCCAACTTCAAATGGTACGTTGCCCTCTCCGATCCACTCCCTGAAGACAACTGGGACGGGCCGACAGGATTCATCCACACGGTTCTGTACGACATGTACATCAAGGATCACGAGGCTCCCGAAGATTGCGAGTACTACATGTGTGGTCCTCCCATGATGGCCAACGCTGTAACCGATATGCTCATTGAGCAGGGGGTAGAGCGTGAAAACATCATGTTTGACGACTTCGGTGGCTAGTCGGTTACTGTGATCGTTTGTTACACGTGTAAAGCCGGGACACGTTTGTCCCGGCTTTACAGCTTGTAAAATGTAATTATTGATTCAGGAGGAAAACATGCCCTACGGCCAGGCCAAACAGATTCTCGATTATGCGCGTCAGTTCCACCATTTTGCGAGTGATTACTTCAAACAACTCTCGGATAGCACCGAAGCACCGCGCATGAAAATGTTACTTGACTACATGTCACGTCACGAAGATCATCTTGAACAAGTGTTAAAAGACTATGAAGCCGGCACAAAAAACAAAGCGATGGAAGCCTGGTTTCAGTTCTCGACCGACTGCTCAACCTTCAAACCGGTTAAGGATATCTCCTACACGGATGAACTCACTCCGGAAAAAGTCTTTGAAATTGCGGCGCAAATAGATGAGTGCATGATAGAATCGTACAACACTGTAATCAACCGCACCTCTAATCCCGAGGTACGTGAATTTTTCCAAAACCTTCTTGAACTCGAAGAGCAGGAGAAGCACAAACGCGCGCGTACCCTGCTGGGTATGCAGGACATGTAATTGCTGCTGCCCCCCACATTTAAATCGTGCCAGGATGGCCACGTCGCGTTGACGTGGCCATTTTTATTCCAATTCGCATGTCCCTGCTTATACTTCCAGGAGCCGCCATGAAACGCCCATCGACTATTATCCGCCCCCTAATAGCTCTACTGATATTTTTTGCTGCCACCATCATAGTGCCGCACATCTTTCAGGACTCTCCCTCCAACACTGCCGACCAGACACCAGTAGTGATCTCTGGGCGAACCATGGGAACCACATACCATATAAGCGTTGTCTCTTCAGTCGATGAGAGAATTGACAAGAAAGAAGTGCAGCGCAATATCGATTCACGCCTCGCGCATATCAATCAACTCATGAGTACCTATATCAAGGACTCAGAACTGAGCAAAATCAACCAGGCACCGGCTGAAACCTGGGTCAACATATCAGCGGAAACCGCGCAAGTGATCCAGAGCGCACAGAAGATAAGCGCACAAACCCATGGTGCCTTCGATATCACTGTGGGCAATCTTGTCAATCTGTGGGGTTTCGGACCGGATATCAACTTGTATGCGATTCCTGATGAAGAACGTCTTCAAGCCATCTTAAAAGAGTCCGGATATACTAAGGTCAAGGTTCAACTCTCACCACCCCGGATTAAGAAAGCACATTCGTCCCTGTATATCGATCTCTCTGGCATTGCAAAAGGCTATGCAGTAGACCAGATTGCCGAATTACTTGTCGATTCTGGCTACCCGAACCATCTGGTTGAGATTGGTGGAGAAATCCGCAGCGGAGGGTTGAAGAGCAAGGACACATCATGGAATATCGGTATAGAACGCCCAATAAGCGGAGAGCGCAGTGTTCAGAAAGTCATTCAAACCCGTGACACTACCGCTATGGCAACATCCGGTGACTATCGCAATTACTTTGAATATGAAGGTAAACGCTACTCACATACCATTGACCCCACCAACGGCTACCCCATTACCCATAAACTCGCAGCCGTGTCAGTACTCCATACCTCCTGCATGCTTGCCGATGCCTACGCCACGGCGTTCATGGTAATGGGTCCTGAACGCAGCATGCAATTTGCCAAAGAGCACAATATGCGCATATACATGCTGGTAAAAAGAGAGAACGGGTTTGTCCCCCTGACGAGTCCAGCCTTCGAAAAATTCATTTCGTCTCCCCAAGGGAAATGATAATCTTGATTGGATTACTATTTCTTTCACACACGATCAAAGCAGAGGTTACGTCATGCTTAAGTTATTAATACCCGCACTCGTAGTTTTTATGCTGGCTTTCGCCGGTCTTTCCATTGGCATAATGTTCAAGCGCAAAGGGATCAGCGGCACCTGCAGCAGCAGCGCAGGTGCTAAACTGGCAGACATCAGCTGCAGCTGCGGACGTGAAGAGGGGGAAAATGGAGCTCAATGCGAGAACGATTTTGCGGTAGAGGTAATTTGTCCTGAAGAAGACCCCGAAGGATATGCAGAATTGATGGAGCAGGTAAAAAAACGCAGCTGAATTTCAAATAAGGCAGGTCGAATCACGCATCTCCCGGGGTGGGTAAAAGACTTACGCCCCTGATTGCGTATTTTCGCATCCTTCCTCAACGTTGTGGCACGGCCCCGGTGAAAACACCACCCTATTTCGCCCCTGCTCCTTAGCTGCGTACAGGGCTTCATCGGCGCGCGCCACCATCTTAACCTCATCCTCTAAATCGGGGCAGAATGTGCTCACCCCGATGCTCACCGTAATCAGAATATCCGGATATTTACCTTTAGAGTCAGCTGCCACCAGAGTGCGCCCTTCAATCCAGGCGCGCAATCGCTCTGCAAGAACCACAGCACCTTCTCGTTCGGTATATGGAAGCAGAACCACAATCTCCTCGCCTCCATAGCGGAATACGTAGTCAAAATCACGCACCGACCCCTGAATCACTTTTGCGAGGGAACGCAACACCTCATCGCCGAGTTGATGCCCGTAGGTGTCATTGAATTTCTTAAAATGGTCCACATCCAACAAGAGAATAGACAGGTCAAGGCCATATCGCCGCGCTTTGGCGGCCTCCTGACACAGACATTTATCCAGATGGCGACGATTGTATATACCCATGAGTGGATCGGTGATGTTCTCCTGCTCAAGGTGGCACAGGCGCCGTATATCATCTGCAGTGCGCGCTGATAAGCTGCATACAATCAGGACAAAAATCGCCCCGGAACAGAATATTGCCGGCACCACCATATCGGCCAGGGTTTCGGCCTGACCCCAGAATATCCACGCATACACAAGATACCCTGCAAAAAAGAACACAATCAGGCCGGATAAAAACGTCCAGGCTGTTCGGCTTATACTGTTTGGCAGACGAACATACAGGTGCCGAATAGGTGCAAGGGAAACGATAAATATTGCCGCCCCGGCTAAAACCAGAAAGTTTGCCAGCACTCCCATTGTAGTCTTCTCCGCCCGAACTAAATGTTCAGATTCAGTTTAAGTAAAAACACTGATACATCTACGCCAAAACACCGTTAAATCAGGCTTATAGGGCTCAAAATATATCAACATTGATTTCAAAGAGTATTTCTGCAACAATCCTGCCACAGACATCAATAAAACATTGTTTTTGTATGCCGCATCAGATCTGAGTACTCGATGCACATGAGAACCTTAGCACCCTGTCGCACTTTCCATGATTCCACTGCGATATTTTTATCGGCTAAATAGAGGAGAGAAAAATGACCCACAACGTACCCGCGAGCGAACTACACACACGTATGCAGGCATTACGCCAGCGCATGAATCAGGATCACCCCGAATGGGAATTGCTCGCCATCTTCAGCAAGGTAAACCAATTCTACTTTACCGGCACCATGCAGGATGCGGTGCTGCTCGTCCCCCGAGAGCGGGATGCGAGCTACTGGGTGAGGCGTAGCATTCAACGGGCACAGGACGAATCGGATTTTCCCGACATCCGTCAGATGGGAAGTTTTCGGGATGCAGCTGCCACCTTTGATACCCTGCCACAGATAATTCACGTGGAAGGAGAGCGTCTTCCCCTCTCGGCATTCCAGCGTTTCAACAAACACTTTAAGTGCACCACTCCGGCACCTGCGGATCTGTCGATCTCCGCGGTACGTGCGGTAAAATCAGAATATGAGTTGGAGCGCACCCGCAAAGCGGGAATCATCCACCAGCGCATTCTGGAGCAGCGCATTCCGGAATTGCTTCACGCCGGGATGAGCGAAGCGCAGTTTGCCAGTGAGCTCTATCCGGTGATGGTAGCCGAAGGGCACCACGGCATTGCACGCTTCGGCATGTACGACACCGAAATGCTCATCGGACATCTGTGCTTTGGCGAGAGTTCCATCTACCCCACCTACTTTGACGGCCCCGGCGGCAACTACGGCATGAGCCCCGCGGTTCCGCTGCTCGGTAGCCGTGAACGCCTGTTGCGCAAAGGGGATCTGGTGTTTGTGGATGTGTGCTGTGGCGTGGAGGGCTACAACACCGACAAAACCATGACCTACGTATTCGATGGCGAACTACCGCAGGAAGCGGTGGACATCCACAAGCGCTGCGTGGAGATTCAGAACGAAACCGCAGCGATGCTGAAACCGGGCGCGGTGCCAGCGGAAATATATGCAACGATAACCGAAAGGATTGAACCGGAATTCATGCAGAATTTTATGGGTTTCGGCGAACGTCAGGCCAGCTTTCTGGGACATGGGATCGGGCTGCATGTGGATGAATGGCCCGTGATTGCGAAGGGATTTGATGAACCCCTGCAGGAGAACATGCTGATCGCGATTGAACCTAAAAAAGGTCTCGCCGGCATCGGCATGGTGGGAACGGAAAACACGTTCCTGGTCACGCCTGAAGGGGGAGAAAGTCTTACCGGGAATCCTCCGGGTTTGCTGCCGGTTAAGGGGTAGTGCCCCACACCACGTAGGGTAGGCACCGCCCACCACATAAACTGTTCCGTTTCAAACAAGGTGGGCATTGCCCACCCTACCATACTCGCTAATTGGTGCGTTTGTGCGTTGCAAATAGGGGCGCACGCCGTGCGCCCCTACGGGTGCGGTGCGTATGTACGATGAACAAGAACCACCGTATGTTGCTATGCAATTGTAGGGGTGCACTGCGTGCACCCTGGTGGTAATTTACGCTGGCGGTGGTTAAAAGACACACTGTCTGCTACACCACCCCATGCTCGGTGACGCGGGCGTGGATAAGGTTCGGCGGAGTGCAGTCAAAATACAGGTTGCGCTGCGCTGCAGCCGGCACATCCGGATGCGCGAGCTCCGCCACATCCATCGCTTCAATCTCAAATTCATCGCGCTCCAGGGGGCACTCCTTGAATCTCTCATGGCAGGCATATAGAGGAACCCCGGCAGCCTGTGCGCCAAGGGCGAGGAGGTAACTCCCTGCTTTGTTCACCACGCTGCCATCCGCGAGTACCGCATCCGCGCCGATAAGAGCCAGATCCGCCTTTTGCACAAACAGGCCCAGCTGCGCCTCGGTAATCAGGGTTACATCGAAGCCGTGCTCCAGCAGATGCTGCGCCACTTTTACCCCTTCGTTGAGAGGGCGCGATTCGGCCACAATGAAGCGCACACTCTGAGGCAGACGCGCAAAGGTAGCGTTGAGGGTGGAGCTGCTGCTCAGGGTGATGATGGTCTGATGGGGTTTAACCACCGAAGCCATATGCGCCGCTGCCGCATCACACGCAGAGAGCGAATCCTCAATCATCTGTGCCGCATAGTCCACCATGCGGACACTCATATGTGCAACATCGTCACATTCAGCGCCTACGCGCTCAAGCTCGGCACGCCAGCGCTCCACCTGGGTGGCTACCACCGCCATACTCGGGCGCGCCTCGGCTAACGCTGTGCAGCGCTCCTCCATGGTGGTGCAAAACTCCTGCACATTTACTCCATCCAACTCACGTACACTGCGCTGCAGCAATTGCAGCGCCTGGCGAGCCAGGGTACTGGCACCGTGGCTTCGGTCCGCGCGCAGGCGGACGCACTCCTCCTGAAACTCAGCTTTTTCCATGCTTTTCCTGCTCCAGACACGCCTTTAGGGTTTCCACCAGCTTGGGGACGGTAGCAAAACGTTTCAGTTGGTCCGGTTCCACCCAGCGCCAGTCCTGATGCTCCCAGTCGGTGCTGATCTGCGGTGACTCCGGCTTAACCTCAAACAGAAACGGATAGATACGCCAGTGGCGTTTGATGTTGTGATCTACAATCTCAAGGGGATCGGCATGGGCAACCAGCTGTAGTTGCTCTGCACGAAGACCGGTTTCCTCCTCGACCTCCACATATGCGCGTTCCAGAGGGGGATCTCCTTCCACATGTCCACTCACGGCGGCCCAGCAGCCCTTGTAGGTTCCCACTGCAGAACTGCGCTGCAACAACAGCACCTTGCCGTTATGGCGTAAAAATGCCGTTACCACCCTGGTTACCTGCATATTCACCTCCATGTTATTTACCCGATTCCGGGGTTACAGATTGCTGAGATACTGCACGAAATTTATCATGCAGATCCTCTACCACCATATACAGCACCGGCACCAGAAGCAAGGCGATCACGGTCGCAAAGAGAATTCCAAAACCCAGGGAGATCGCCATGGGGATGAGAAAGCGCGCCTGGCGCGAGGTCTCGAAGATCATGGGTGCGAGCCCGCAGAAGGTGGTGAGGGTCGTGAGCATGATAGGTCGGAAGCGCATGATCCCGGCCGCCAGCACTGCGTCATGCGGCGATTCTCCCTCTTCGCGCCGTCTGCGGTTGGCAAAGTCGATAAGAACAAGGGAATCGTTCACCACCACCCCTGAAAGGGCCACGACCCCGAACATACTCATGATGCTCAGACTGTACCCCATGAGTATATGCCCGACAGTAGCACCGATCATCCCGAACGGAATCGCCACCATAATAATAAACGGCTGCGTATAGCTACGGAACGGCACCGCCAGCAGGACATAGATGAGCATCAACGCCAACACAAGGCCGCGCATCAGGCCACTCATGCTCTCCGCCATATCCGCCTGGCGTCCTTCGTAGGAATAGCTCAACCCTGCATGGCGCTCAAGCAAACGGGGGAGGGTTTCCTCTTCCAGCCCGCGCAGAATCTGCCCCGCCATGGGGCGCGGGGTTACATCCGCGGTCACCGTCACAATGCGGCGTCCGTTGCGCCGGTCAATGCTGATATATGCGCGGCCGCGCTCGATATCCACCGCTTCGAGGAGATGAATTTCACCCCCGCTCGGAGTGCGGATGAGCATATTTTCAAACGAATACTCCGTGTCGCGCTCTGCCTCCTTAAGCAGAACATTGACGGTCACCTCGTTGCGGCCCCGCTGCTGGCGCAGCACCTCGGCACCGTCATACGCATGGCGGATCTGCATCGCAACATCGCGCACGGTCAGGCCCAGACTGCGCGCATGTTCCGTCAGCGTAAGGTCCAGTTGCTGCTTGCCGGGGGCAAAGCCGTCGTCAATGTCGCTCACGCGCGGATAGTGTTCCATCGCCTCCGCGAGTTCGGAACTAGCCTGTTCCAGCACATCAATGTCGAGGTGGCTGAGTTCAATGGTAATAGCAGGACCGGAGCCGGGGCCACCGGAATCGGAGGCAAAACGGAGGTTCTCTATCCCCGCCATGGGGCCAACCTCTTCACGCCACTGGCGGGTAAACTGATCAGTGGACAGCGGACGCACCTCGGGATCGGTCATGAAAACGCGCACCGACGCGCTGTGACTTCCACCCTCCCCGACTTCGACAAAAATACCCTCCACCTGTTGTTCTGTGCCATGGCGCGCGGCCACACGGCGTGCAGCTTCAACAATCCGGCGGCTCTTTTCCTGCGTAAGTTCTACCGGCACTCCGTAAGGCAGGGTGAGGGAAGCATGGGCAAAATCTGCTTCAATCTTGGGGAACAGGGTCATGCCCATACGTCCACTGCTGACAAAGGCAAAGGTGATTATCAGGATAGCAATCGCACATGCAATGGTTATGTAGCGCGTATGCAGAACCTTATCCAGGAAGGGGCCGTACCAGGTTTCTACCCTGTGTTTAAACCACAGGCTGAAACGCTGCTGGTGCCCATGCAGCCACGCCATCGGACCATATGCGCGCCGTTTGGAACTCAGATGTCCCAGATGCGCGGGGAGGATAAAGAGCGATTCCACCAGCGAGATGATGAATACACTGATAACCACCACCGGTATCACCATCATCACTTTTCCCATGGTGCCGGGGACA
The DNA here is from genome assembly GCA_046482505.1 of Desulfuromonadaceae bacterium. Taxonomy (GTDB): domain Bacteria; phylum Desulfobacterota; class Desulfuromonadia; order Desulfuromonadales; family Desulfuromonadaceae; genus JAIVHC01. Next base: position 35,899 of record JAWOFA010000120.1, read on the forward strand.
AAATACATGGGTAGAAACGCAACGATATTGGTGAGAACACTGAAGGTAACCGGCACCGCAACTTCGCGCACTCCGGCCACGGCGGCACGGTGAAACGGCATGCCGGTCTGGCGCATTTTATAGATATTCTCCCCCACCACAATGGCATCGTCCACCACAATACCCAGGGCGATAATGAAGGCGAACATCGAGATCATATTTATGCTCACCCCGTTTGCGGCGATGAGATAGAACCCGCCCAGAAACGAGATCGGGATCCCCATGGTGACCCAGAACGCAAGGCGCGCTTCGAGGAAGATGCTCAACAGAATCAGAACCAGAGCCAGCCCCAGAAACGCATTGCGCATGAGCAGATCGGCACGCTGGGTGTAAACTTCGGAGCGGTCATTGAGCACCGAAATACCGATGCCGGGGGGAAGAACTTCGGCACGCCACTCTTCAAGCTGACGCTGCACTGCATCCGAGACCCCGGTGGGGGTCTGGTTACCTATGCGATACACGTTGAGCATCACCGCAGGCTGCTGCGCGTAAGTGGCGTGGTAGTCGGTATCTTCGTAGCCGTCGATTATCTCGGCGATATCGCCCAGGCGCACTATAGTGCCGTCTTCGCTACTGATGATAGGGATATCTACAAACTCTTCCCCATAGTCGCGCCGCTCGGTCATGCGCACCAGCACCTCACCCCCTTCGGCATCGATCCCCCCGCCGGGGAGTTCGAGAGAGGTCTGGCGCACCCTGGAGGCGATCTGCTCCAGGGTGAGGTCATAGCGATGCAACTCCTGCTGTGCTACCTCGATGGCGATTTCCAATTCGCGCACCCCGGAGAGCTCAACCTGGGTGATCCCTTTATCCTGGAGGAGGAAATCGCGCAGACTCTCGGCAAGATTGTGGAGGGTGCGCATGCTCTGCTCGCCGTGCAGCACCAGTGTTACCACCTCGCGTTTCCGGCTTACCACGGTGATCTCCGGTTCTTCCGCCTCTTCGGGGAAGCTGGTGATGCGATCCACCTCGCTTTCGATATCCCGCGCGAGCTTTTGCAGATCTTCACCCAGGAGGAGTTCCACGGTTACGCGACCCATCCCCTCCTGCGCAGTGGAGGTGACCTCTTTAACTCCGTCCAGTCCCTGAACCGCATCTTCTACGGAAAGGATAATCCCCTGCTCCACCTCCTCGGGGCTCGCGCCGGGGTACACAACCGAGATCGTGACGATGTCGAGGTCGAAATCGGGAAATACCTCCTGCTTGAGGTTGGTTCCTACTAAGAGACCCCCCACCAGCAGCAACAGCATAAGGAGGTTTGCCGCCACCGAATTGCCCGCCATCCATGCTACCGGACCCCGTTCCAACGTATGTTTCTCCGTCTGTTTGCCGGTATCCATTACTCTGCCGCCTTATCCTGTGGGATGGGGGCGTTTTCTTTCACCGCCATACCCTCAACCGCATACGCCAGGGTGGAAGTAATCACCTTCTCCTCCGGATCCAGTCCATCCTGGATGTAGATTTTATCCCGCGTGCGGCGCAAAGGCTCAATTTCACGCACATCCAGCGTCCCCTCCGGGGTAGCGATCCAGACCTGGTTGCCATTATGCACGGCAGCACGCGGAAGCGCGGTAACCCCTTTAATCTCCTTACCCGGAAGGTCGAGCTGCAGATATGCCCCCAGCAACAGGGGATTGCGGGCGTGGGGCGGTTCATCCAGATCCAGAGGATCTGTCACCTCCACAAGGATCTGCGCCATGCGCCCCTCATCGCTGAGATTGCCAAGCAAGCGCACGATCTGCCCCTCGCGCGTATGCGATGAATTGGGCAGATGCACGCGCACCCGCGCATCAGGATGATCCTGATCCCCATCCATATCGACCCATTGCAGATCCGCCACCGACACTGTTGCGGTAATCCAGAATCTATCGGTACCCGCCATGGTGGCAATTTCTCCCTGGGCGCTGACATAGCTTCCCTCCTCGATACTCTCATCCACCACCAGGGCATCGAAGGGGATGCGGATCTCGGTACGCTCCAGATTGAGGCGCGCCTGCTCCAGGGCAGCGCGCGCATTTTCCACCTCGGCTTGCGCCTGCTGCAGCTCAGGCTTGCGCAATACCAGATCAGGCGAAGATGGAACTACACTGCTTGCGCCAACGGTACCTTCCCCATTTTCACCCTGCTGATACATCTCCCATTCGGTGCGCGCTATGCGCTGTTGCCCCTGCTCAATCTCCAATGCCGCCTGTGCCTTCTGCAAGGCGGCCTCTTTGAGCGCAACATCAATCGCGTAATCCCGCGGGTCTATACGACACACCAGGGCGCCGGCACGCAGGCGGGCGCCGGTCTCAAACGCGGGATTGAGTTCCACAATCCTGCCGCTCACCTCAGGGCTCAGGCTCAGATGGCGCGCCGCTATCACCTGCCCGTGGGCGGGAACCGGCAAACGGCGGGTCTGGGTCTCGAAGCTCTCCACGTCCACAAGTCGGGCCTGCTTTTTCGGTTGTGCTTTGCCCGCCACCGGTGCGCTCTTTTTCAGATAAAGCGCCACCCCGGCCCCCAACAGAAGAATCAGGGCAATTACAAGGATGCGCAAAGGCACATTTTTGCGCCGTTTTTTATTCCGCTCTTCGGGAAGATATACCTGCCCGTTATTGTCCATGGCTTATATCCCTTTATATTTCGGTGGCCTCGGGGCGCCGAGCCTCTCCGATATCCATATTTAGCGTATCCATATCTGCCAGTGCGGTTATCCGTCCGCCCAGGGCGCGGTGCAGCGCTACGCGCGCCTGATACACATCGAGGCGGGCCTGCAACACATCATGGCGCCCGGAATCGAGGCTCTGACTTGCATTGAGAAGATTGACAAAGGTGTCGTTACCGTTCAGATAGCGCAGACGTTGCTGGGTGTAAATCTGCGAACGCAGTTCGAGGGTGCGCTGTGCTTCGCTCAGGCGTGTCTCCGCTCTGCGTTCCTGTTCCAGAGCCACCTCCACCTCCTGTACCGCACTCAGAACTGTATCCCGGTAGGTGGCAAGGCGTTCATCCACCACGGCACGGGCACGTTCCACCTCTGCGCGCCGGCGCCCCGCATCAAATACAGGTCCGGTTACACTCGCGGCCAGATTCGCCATCCAGTTGTCCAGTACCTCATTGAGGCGGGGTGCACTGAGGCTGGCGTCGGCACTTAAACGCAAGCTCGGGAGGCGATTAGCCTGGGCCGCGGCCACACTCCAATCGGCCTCCTGCAGACGCAAGCGCGCTGCCTGTACATCGGGGCGCTGGCGCAGCATATTCAGAGGGATCCCAAGACCGCGCAGCGGGGTAAGGGGTTCCATGCCCGGCAGTATATCCTTCTCGGGGTAGGAATAGGTGGTGGTGCTGCCCCCTTCCACACGGGGCATATCGCCACAGAGGACCGTCAGTTCAAACTCCAGGCGGGTAATCTGCTCACGAATCTCCTCCATCCTGGTGCGCAGGCTGGTCACCTCCTGCTCCTGTTCGAGCAGATCCTCACTGTTGGCCACCCCCCTGAGGTAGCGCTGGCGCATCAGTTCCACCTGGTCTTTAGCTGCGTCCCACTGCTGTTGTGCCAGAGGCAGGGTGGCTCTGCGGGTCTGCAGTTCAATCCAGGTTTCAACCACCGTGGCGGCAATACTCACCCGCACCGCCTGCAGGTCCGCAAAACTCGAGAGGGTGGCCAGTTCGCCGGCGCGCACATTGGCACGCACCCGCCCCCACACATCAAGCTCGTAACTTCCGGCGAGTGCCAGGCTGAACTGCTCCGCCGTGCTCAGGGGTCTGCCTTCCTGGTGCTGGCGCGTATGCGAGGCGTCGCCAGTGTAATTCAACTCCGGCAGCAGCGCTGCGGCTTCGATGCGTTCAAACGCCTGACTCTGGCGCAAGCGCGCCCAGGCCTCGTGGATGGAGGCATTGTGACGCAGGGCACGCTCGACCCGCTGATTGAGAGCGTCGGAACCGAACTCACTCCACCAGACGGTGGCGGGTGCCTCTGTTTCAATCCGGGTGGAGAACTGTTGCGGAAGATCAGAAGGCGCGGGGTCGCGCTCAGGCGCAACAAAGGGGGCACACGCACCGAGGGTGAACGGGATCAATCCAGCACAAAAGCGTAGCATCCGGATAAATTCAGGGGAATAGATTTTCATATCAGCTTATGGCCTGAGCGGAACAACCCTGGGACTGCTCCATAAACGGGGAATATAGATTTAATCCAGTCATATTTGAACCATAGTATAATAGCGTAACTTTAGGGAATTACACGCGTTACAGACACTAGCCCTTCAGTGCGTTTTTTACAACATGCAATCATAGCATAGTACGCTCGTGCATACAGGTGTATTCAGGCACATATACATGCGTTCTTCCACACCTTGTATTGAACATGCATCGCGTTATACTGATAATTAATTGATACATTGTACATAAGGAGCGCACGGCAATGCGCCCCTACAGAAACATACAAAACCAAGGTGAATTGAATGCCCGCAGACAAGCACAACCCAGCCACGCACACCGCAACTACACAGGATGCACGTCACAACCAACTGCAGCGCTACGTCGGCAAGGTTATCTCTGTGCGCGGCAGTGTGGTAGATGTGCATTTTGAAGACCACCTTCCCCCCATTCATACCCTGATATACGGCATGGATGATCAGGTTGTCACTGAGGTTATAACCCAACTCGATGACCATCAGGTGCGCAGCATGGCCATGACCCCGACCCAGGGGCTCGCCCGCGGCATGGAGATGTATCACACCGACACCGCACTCCGGGCCCCGGTGGGGGAAACCACCCTCTCACGCATGTTCGACGTGTTCGGCAACACCATTGACAATGGTGCGGAACTTACCGGGCTGCAGTGGCACAACGTGCATCAGAATCCGCCCCCGCTGGAGCAGCGCTCCACCCGGGCGGAGATCTTCACCACCGGGATCAAGGCGATCGATGTTCTGATGCCCCTCGAACGCGGCGGCAAGGCAGGGCTCTTCGGCGGAGCCGGGGTGGGGAAAACCGTCCTCCTGAGTGAAATCATCCATAACATGGCGGGACACCACGGGGGCATAAGCCTGTTCTGCGGCATCGGAGAGCGCTGTCGTGAAGGGGAGGAACTCTATCGCGAGATGGGTGAAGCCGGGGTGCTGGAACATATGGCGATGGTGTTCGGACAGATGAATGAACCACCGGGAAGCCGCTTTCGTGTCGGGCATGTGGCGGTAACCATGGCAGAATACTTTCGTGACGTTATGCACCGCGATGTCCTTCTCCTTATCGACAACATCTTTCGCTTTATCCAGGCCGGTTCCGAGATCTCCGGCATGATGGGTCGCATGCCTTCGCGCCTCGGCTATCAGCCCACCATGGGGACCGAACTCGCACAATTACAGGAGCGTATCGCCAACACCGCCAGCGGCGCCATCACTTCGATTCAGGCGGTGTACGTACCTGCGGATGACTTCACCGACCCGGCGGCGGTACACACCTTTTCGCATCTGTCAGCGTCGATTGTGCTGTCGCGCAAACGCGCAAGTGAAGGATTGTACCCGGCTATCGATCCGCTCCAGTCGAACTCCAAGATGGCAACCCCCGGCGTCATCGGTGCGCGCCATCACCGCATTGCGCGCGAGGTGCGCCGGAGCCTGGCTCAGTATGAGGAGGTGAAGGATATCATTGCGATGCTCGGCATTGAACAGCTCGCGCGCGATGACCGCGCTACGGTCCACAAGGCGCGCCGCCTGGAGCGCTTTCTGACCCAGCCGTTCTTCACCACCGAACAGTTCAGTAATATAAAGGGGCGCCTGGTTTCCCTCGACGATGCCCTGGAGGGATGTGAACAGATTCTCGCCGGCAAGTTCGATGAGTGCCCGGAGCAGGCCCTGTACATGGTGGGTACGATTGATGATGCACGCGAAAAGTGGGAAGAACTGGAACAAAAGAATGAAAAGTAGGGGCGAAAAATTTTTCGTTCCTTGCCGATGCAGAAGGAGAAATTAACATGCTCGAACTACAGGTAGTTCTCCCCAGCAGAGTCTTTATCCAAGTGGAGGATATCGCGCATATGAGCATTGACACTCCGACAGGCAGTGTGGGCTTTCTCCCCCGTCGGCTCGACTGTGTGTGTCCGGTAATCCCCGGAATCCTCGCATATCGACGCCACAGCAACGCCGAGGAGGAATATATTGCGGTGGACACCGGCGTTTTAATAAAAACGGGAAACAAGGTCAGCGTCTCGGTACACCACGCCGTGGCCAGCACCAGCCTTGCAGAGCTCGAGCAGATTATCCATGCGGAGTTTGAACAGCTCGATGAACAGGAAAAGCTGGTGCGCTCCATCAGCGCCGGGATTGAAACCAAACTTATCCGCCGCTTTGTGGAGTTCAGCCATGAGTAGTGAAAAGCCCTCCCCCAACGAGGACAAAGAGAGTTTCAAACGCGAGGTTGCCACCAAGGCTCAGCGCAAAGAGCATGCGCGCACCCATCCCGCGCGTCCGCTGTGGAGCGGCTTCAGTCTCTTCGGCATTGTGGGCTGGTCGGTGAGTATTCCCACCCTGCTGGGAATTGCCCTGGGGCTGTGGCTGGATCACAACTATGCCGCATCCCACTCCTGGACCCTGACCATGCTCGCACTGGGTCTCGCCCTTGGGTGCTACAACGCGTGGCGCTGGGTCGCGCACGAAGAGCGCAGCATCCATCGCGATAATGATTCAGAAGAGGATGACGATGGAAATTAGCCTGCTCCACTTTCTCGACCGCCAGGCACATATGCTGGCAACCAACCCCGGGGTTGTGGCGTTCGTGTTAGGGGTGCTGGGTGGAATCATCCTCGGAGTGGGATTTTTTGCCGCGCTGTATGTTACTACGCGTCACGCGCCCTTCAGTCTACGCCCGGGGATGTGGTTCAGCCTCAGCTTTATGCTGCGTTTCGGCATCCTGGCAACGGCTCTCTATCTGGCGGCGCGGCAGGGCATCTTCTCCCTGTTGGGCTGCAGCGCCGGGATTCTTCTGGGGCGCTTTGGGTTTCAACGTGTGGTGCTGGCGCGCAAACAGAGGTAGGGGCGCACTGCGTGCGCCCTAGTGGTTATTTACGGTGACGGTGGTTAAAGGGCGCACGCAGTGCGCCCCTACCATGGATGACACGGTTGGTTGCGAAAATAAATGGATAAACATCACAGAGGTTAAAACGCTATGAATCTTAGTTCCGATTCCGTCATTCTGTGGCAATACGGCTGGGTGAACCTCAACCTCACTATTGTCACCACCTGGGGGCTGATGCTGTTGCTCACCCTGGGGGCATGGCTTATCACCCGCGGTGCATACAGTGGTCAGGCTGGTGATGCATCCCCGGAATCACGCACACGCCTGCAGAATATCCTCGAAATCATCGTGATAACCATTGTCGAACAACTCCAGGATATAGGACTGCGCCCTGCACGTACCTATATCAGCTTCATCGGCACCCTGTTTCTTTTCATTGCGGTGGCCAATCTGGGGGTGATCTTCCCCGCGTATCAACCCCCCACCGGCTCACTCTCCACCACTGCTGCGCTCGCGGT
>JAWOFA010000033.1:0-12580 GCA_046482505.1 Desulfuromonadaceae bacterium
CCCACGCCGTCCCATTCAAGCATGTGCTGCCCTTCGCTCGTCTGGGTCAACGGTTTGGCGGCAACGGTATTTCCTGAGTTATCGCGGATGTACAGCACCCCCTGTTCTGCCTCTTCGTCCATGTTGTAGCCAAGCTTGGTTGGCTCTCCGGTAAAGGTAAATTCAGAGCCTTTAGACACTACCTCGGTGCCGATCATAGAGAGCGCAGAAAGGCGTTGCATCTCTGCGGTACCGCTCCCCATATCTTCAATAGAAGAATTGATATTAATTAACTGCTCCAGTGAGGTGTACTGAGCCAGTTGAGAAGTAAACTCGGTAGCATCCTGCGGGTTCATGGGGTCCTGATTTTTAAGTTGTTCCACCATCAGGGTAAGAAATTCTTCCTTTCCTAACTCCTTGTCCTGAGACTGAACACTGGTACCGCCACTGTTCGCTATGCCTGATGTTATACTGGATATATCGGCCATGACTACCTCAATTCTTTAAAATAATTTACTGGTGTTAGACGTGGACGCTTAAGCCGCCGGAGCGGGATGGCTGGCGTGGATTCTCTGCGCTCTCAAGTTCATCCACATCAACCTCTGCTTTACGGGTGGTGCCGTCAGCCCCGCGGCGGCGGGAAAGTTCATCATCGCTCTGTGTCCCGGTCTGATTTTCGGCACCGCTATCCCCCAGGCTTACCTGGAAATCCTCCACCGTCACCCCCTGGTCCTGCATAGCGTTGCGCAGGCGGGGGAAGTTCTGCTCCAGAATTTCTCGAACCTGCTGGTTCTGGGCCTGTATCTGAAGTTTCAGCTGATCCCCTTCCATCACCATACGGATATTGAGTTCTCCGAGTTCTTCAGGATACAACTTGACCGTTACTACACTGCTGTCACCTCGTGCGTGCAGATTCAGATGCTGAATAGTCTGATCCACCACTTTGGCGCTGGGCACGGTGGCGCCGTTTTTAAGGGTCAAAACCCCGGGGTCGGTACCGTTATTGCCAATTCCGGTCCCTTTTTGTGCTGCAGAAAAATCCACAGCGGCATTATCTTTAGCGGTTGCAGCCTCAGCCATCCCCTTCATCCCCATAAGATCGCCCGTTGAAGTGCCTGATGCAGATGCATTACCGGAGAGCAATTGCGCCTGCCCTTCGATTACCGCTTTCCCCTTATCGCCGATATCCGCATTTGATCCGGTATTGGCTGTTGCCATCTCTGCACGAGCCTGCTGTATCAGGCTCTGGGCCTGTTCCTGCGGATTCACTCCTGCAAGCCGGGCTGAAAGCATGTCCGTATTTTGAGTGTTTGATTGCCCCTGGCGCTCACGCAGACTGGAGAAATCCGTGGCTTTATTAAGCAAGGCGGCAAAGCGCGGGTCATCTACTTTGCCTGACTTATTAAAAGAATCGTTATCTTTCTCGGCACGCAGGACAAAACCTTCTACAATTTCAGGCTGTTGGAGCGGCAATACATTATGAGCTTGAGCACCCTGTTGAGCTTGAGCATTCTGTTGAACCTGAGCATTCTGCTGCGCCCTGCGCATACCCTGCTCTACTAGAGAAAGAAGGTCCGCAAGTTTCCCCTTCAACTGCGATGGATCTGCAATCTCACTCTTGAGCTGGGTTGAATCGTTTATTTGCTTCAACGCTGTAAGAATGTCCTGTAATTTCTGTGTCTGAACATCGCTCATTTTCATCTGTGGCAACTCGTCGGCGTTCGCGGCGCCAATGCCATTGCTACGCAGTATATCCTGAATTTGAGAGGCAACTTTTTTTCCGGACGGGTGGTCCTCCAGGAGGCGCAATGCAGCCTTCAAATGCTCTTGCAGTTGTTCCTTTTCAGCCTTCGTTAATGCAAGCTCAGCCCCGTTATCCCCACTTTCAACAGTGGATCCGTGCTGTTCCGCTCCATTAGTTGCCCGGGCAGATGAGGCGTCAGCATTTGTACGCTCTCCGGTGGCACGGGTTTCAGAATTGTTGCCCTGCGATGCCACTGCAGCCCCTGCCAGATCCTCGTCTCGTCCGGACGTTTTATTATGTTCCTGAGATGCCAGATCTGAGCTGTTCTGGGCCTTGCTGTTCGAATTATTGCGGTCTGGAGAATTTTTGGCAGCGGTACGTGAAGCCGCATCGCGCATGGCAGGCTCGAAAGAGGTGCGCTCACTGCCTGTATCCCCATAGTTATCGGCCGAGGGACGCCCCCCTCTGGCGGATCTTGAGGAACCGCTGGAGTCTGCTGTCTGAGTGTGGTGCATAAATGGCAAGGTGTTCATATTTTACCTCATCTATGGCTGTAGCCCGTTAGGTTCAGACTGGTTGGCTTCGTTTATCAGTCTTCTTTAAGGGTTGAGTATGCTTTACTGATACGTGCGGCTTTTTCGCCTTCCATGTTTCCCAACACCGCCCCCGCGCTGCGTGCCTTCATTCCGCCAAGAATACCCACGACAAGTTCGGTTTCCAACTCCAGGAAAATCTGTGCAGCCTGCGCCGAATCCATGCGGTTGTACATATTACTGAGCTGATTGACGCGTTCTTGTTCCAGAGCATCCTTTTCAGCGAGCATCTCCTCAAGCTCTAAGCGCAACTGCTCGAGCTGCTCGAGCTTCTTATCGACTTCATCCTGCAGGATGTTTAGCTCCAGCTCGCGGTCCTGCAATTTCTCTTCTCTTTGATTAAGCTGCTTACGACTCTCCTTGAATTCCGCTAGAAGGCGGCGCTCCTCTACCGAGCCAATACCGTCAACATCGTTTTCTGCATCCTGAGCGGTAACACCTGAAGTCATCACCACCAGAAAAAGAGCCACAAAACTGGAGATAATCAGGGTACGGATATTCATACATCATCCTTGAAGCAACGCAGGATTGTCATTTCGTCAAGTTCACTCATCTCTTTGTGTTTGAGTTCGCGCTCTATTGCGGCAAGTTTTTTCTCTTTAAGCTTTGCCAGCAGGTGTTTATTTTTACTCGCGTCTGCGAGTTCTTCTCGACACTGATGCACAAAATCTTGAGCTTTTTTGTACTCCCATCCCAATTCGGTCAGATATTGACGCTGCTGCTCGATACGGTTTTCATACAACATGAATTCATGGCTGAGCATCCCTTTGCTCTGGCGCTCTTCGTATTCGATACTTAAAGATTCCAGCCCCTCTTGAGCACTGTTTATACGCGTATAGATTTTCTGCTCTTCACTCACAGCTTGTGAGAGTTTCTGCTGCGCCTGGTCTTCGAGGCGCTGGCGATGATCGAGGACAACCTGTAATTTAAACGATTTCATATCTAGATATCCTTAACAGCGATATAGTTTTTATTATATTCACAGCATTGTGTATCCAAAAAAAAGACGCACTCCTCAGGGTAAGAGGTGAAACAAATGCTTGATTTGCGGGAGTATTGGATTCAGGGGATTGCTGATTCAGGTAGAATGGAGCCTGAGACTTGAGAAAGGGACAGGGTAATAAATTTAATCTCGATCTTCACTGCGGCGATCCAGAACCAGCTCTTTCATACGCTGTACTGAGTCTTCCAGACTATCCTGCTCATTCATCCCCTGACGTAAAAAGTCATTTACGCCATCAATACGGGAGATAGCATAATCAATCTTAGGATTACTGCCGGGCACGTATGCACCTATATTAATTAAATCTTCTGCTTCTTTATGCGTAGCAAGTATTTCACGAATCTTGCCGCTGTTTTTTATATGCTCTTCATCGACAATGTCGCGCATAACCCTGCTGGTGGAATGAAGAATATCTATGCAGGGGTAGTGGTTTTTTGCCGCCAGCTCGCGCGAAAGGACAATATGTCCATCCAGGATTGAGCGTACACTGTCCGCTATAGGTTCGTTCATGTCATCCCCTTCTACCAGTACAGTATAAAGCCCGGTAATGGTACCAGCCTGCTTGAAGCTACCTGCTCGTTCTAGCAGTTTGGGGAGCATAGCAAACACCGACGGGGTATAGCCCTTGGTGGTGGGTGGCTCTCCGATAGCCAGACCCACCTCTCGCATTGCCATGGCAAAGCGGGTAACGGAGTCCATCATTAGGAGGACATTTTTGCCTTTGTTGCAAAAATACTCTGCCAGGGTGGTTGCGACAAAGGCTCCACGCATTCGCAACAGAGGGGAACGATCTGAGGTTGCGGCAAGCACAACCGAACGTGCGAGTCCTTCGGAACCCAGGTCGCGCTCGACAAATTCACGTACTTCACGCCCACGCTCGCCGATCAGAGCAATAACATTGACATCTGCACGCGCATGCTTGGCCATGGTACCGAGAAGGACACTTTTCCCCACGCCGGAACCAGCCATTATCCCCATGCGCTGCCCCTTACCACAGGTAAGCATAGCGTTAATCGCACGCACTCCAAGATCAAGGGGCTCGGTAATCTGCTTGCGTGCCATGGGATCGGGTGGGAGGGCGTACAGAGGCATTTGCTTATCCACCCGTGGCGGATAACCCCCATCAATAGGCTGCCCCATGGCATCAATAATGCGTCCGAGAAGGGCGTCACTACACCCCATGGTGGCGCTGTCACGCAAGACCCTGATCAGGCTTCCCGGCCCCAGACCACGCAACTCCCCCAACGGCATGAGGAGGGTATATCCATCACGGAAACCGACAACCTCGGCCGCTACAGGTTCGCCGGAATTAAGCGGCAGAATCTCACACAGGGTACCTACGGTAGCAGAAGTACAATAGCCTTCGACGACGAGGCCGACAATCTTGGTAACTTTGCCCCAGATCTTCATGGTCTGGAATGCACCCAGATTTGTTGGCAGGGTTCTCACTCTGAATACACCATGGTTTCTTTAAGGTGGGTAAATATTTCATCGAGCTGGGTTTCAAGTGTCGCATCCACCCTTCCCGAGGGGGATTCGAGGATACAGCCCCCTCTGGTGATGGAAGCGTCTGCGATAAACTCGATATTACTTAAACCGCTCAGACTTGCAATAAACAAAGGCTTCTGTTCGTTGAGCACCTCGATATCCTCGGGATTAACCCGGATATGAAACTCTTCCGCTTGGACCGCAGCATTAATGGTCTGCTGCACAATGCGCACCACAACCTCTTTACGTTCACTGATCTCAAAATGAAGGATGCGCTCAGCTATTGCCATAACAAGTTGCAGCATATCTTCGGCGCTGCGCTGCATGATGGATTCACTCTGAGTGCTGAGTTTTTTTGCCGCTTCGTTAAGTGCCTTGGTGGCCTTGGCGAGTTTCTCCTCTACCTCCTTTTTTCCTGCAGCTACCCCCTTCTGGTACGCTTTTTTCTCGAGCGCCTCAACATCAATTTCAGGTTCAGCTGGTTCGAGCGGAGGTACAGAATGCGCATCCGGGGATTCTGAGGATGGGTTTTTGCCCGCACCACCATTTGGCGGTGTTGCTGCATCACCTGGCTGGACCTGAGGATTAGCAACAAAGAGACCCGGCTCTTTTTCACTCAGCTCCTCAAGGTTGCGCAGACTTACGGAGACATAACTACCTGTTTCAAGTTCGCGCCAGATCTTAGACAAGAGCTTCCCCCGATCCTCGACCCGGTATCACGATCTGCCCCTCCTCTTCGAGCTTCAGGGCAAGCTTTACAATACTCTGCTGCATCGCCTCTACATCGGTGAGACGTACCGGCCCCATCGCTTCCAGGTCCTCCTGTATCATCTCGGCGGCGCGATTGGATATGCAAGAATATATCTTGGCCTTCAGATCGTCAGGTGCGGTCTTCAGCGCCATGGTAAGGGTGTCATTGTTAACCTCGCGCAGAATCATCTGCATAGCTCGGTTATCAATATTTATCATATCGCTGAAGGTGAACATCTTTTTGCGGATTGACTCAGCAAGCTCAGCATCGGTTGCATCAATCCCATCGAGAACCTTGCGGTCAGCACCTTTTTCCATGCGCCCGAGGATATCCACCACCTTGTCAACACCTCCAACCTCTTGCTGCTCTTTGCTGACGATCCCCCCGATCTCACGCATCAGAGCTTCCTCAATCTGATTGAGAACTTCAGGGGCAACGCGATCAATCTTGGCAATTCGGTATGCAACATCAGAGGTCAAATCATCAGCCAGATACTTCATTATCTTGCTCGCATGGTCAGATTTCTGGGTGGAGAGGATTAGTGCTATTGTCTGAGGATGCTCATTTTCGAGCAGACCGGCTACCATACGGGGCTGCATGGTCGCAATGGTTTCGAGTGGGCGCGTCTCTACCCCGCTCATGATCTCCTGGTAGATCTGATTGGCGTGCTCATCTCCGGTTTCATTTAATGCATTGCGGATAAAGTCAGCACTCTTAACATACTTACCCGGGTTCTTTTTCTGCACCGAGCGAAATTCCTGCATAACGTCTGCCGCAACATCTGCCGGAATATGCTCTATATTCATCATCGCTTTGGTTATGGCACGCACTTCCGCAGGGGGTAAGTCTTTGAAGATAGCTGCAGAGATCGATTCTCCCAGACACAACAGCAGTACTGCTGCTTTTTCCGCTCCGCTCATGCGGGCCAATTGCATTTGTTCGGTGCTCACACTCTAACTCCGTTAGTCAAATCTATTCGTTATCCGATATCCACGAGCGGATAACCTGCGCGGGTGAATTCTCGGCTTTCAGAATATCCTGTCGAATCTGCTCTGTAGGATCCAGTTGGGTTTTATTACTCCGCCCCGATGCCATCTCTGCTTCGAGCTCTTTTACCGTTTTCATATGCTGCGTAGTTGATTCAGACTGCAGTGTCTTCAATGTGGGACGGATTAGAAGAAGATACAAGAGTACGGCCCCTACCCCCATCGCCATATATTGCAGAGCCGGCATAAACTGAGCAATACGATCCTGCCAGGTTGGCGCAGGAATTTCAGGGCTGGTGTAGAACTGATTCGCCAACGGCATCGAAGTTACGGTTATCTTGTCTCCTCTGCCGGGATCAATTCCGATAGCGCTCTGCACCATTTGGCGGATCTCTTCAATCTCACTTTCTGTCCGCACGGTGGTTGCAGATTCGCCTGGGTCGGTGCCATTTTCCCCTGAAGTTTCATTGGCAAGTTGTTCACCCACCAGTACAGATACCGAAAGGGAATTAACAATCCCAACCGGAGATTTCAATCGATTAATAACCTTACTGATTTCATAATTGATGGTCTCGGCACTGCTTGATCCACCTCCTCCACCAGCCACTGCAGCGACCTGAGCATCACCGAGATTGCCCTCCACCCCCGGGACTCCACCAACCCCGCCGGGATTTTCCGTTTTCTGTTCACTGAGCTGTTCACTGCGCGGCACCGTCGCTTTGGGATCGTAGAGCTCTTCGATCTTCTCTTTTTGTGCAAAATCAAGTTGGGCCGTGACTTTAACCAGCGAATTGGCGGGCCCGAGAGCACGATCGAGAAGCTCCTGTGCCCGGTCCGCCAGATGACGCTCCACCGCGCGCTGGTATTCGAGCATACCCGGGGTCATCGGGCCATCGAGCCCCTCTTCCGGACGTTTTGAGAGCTCCTTGCCCGTTGTGTCCACCACACTTACGTATTCAGGGTCCACCCCTTCAACACTACCCGCTACAAGATTAACAATTCCATCGACCTGGTCATCCTTAAGCTTTCTCCCGGGCACCATACGGACCACAATAGAAGCGGTGGATTTTTGCTGCTGACTTTTGAATAAACGCTTTTCTGAAAGCGCCAGATGCACGCGCGCCGCCTCTACCGGAGCCAGCGATGCCACGGTGCGAGACAACTCGCCCTGTAAAGCACGCTGATAGTTAACCTTCTGCACAAAATCGGTTATACCCAGGCTCTGCTTGTCAAATATCTCGAAACCGACTCCACCACCCTGAGGCAGCCCGGAGCTGGTGAGCTGGAGACGGGTTTCATGTACCATATCAGCGGGGATGTAAATGGAGCGTCCGTCACCGCGTAATTCGTAGGGAACGTTGTTATCTTTAAGCCAGGAGACAATCGCAGAGGCATCGGACTCAGACAGATTTGCAAACAACATCTGATGGTTAGACTGGCGAGCCTGAAGAATCAGAACGGCAAACAGCGTCAGAGAGAACAACACCACAGCCGCAAGACTGATCTTGCGCGATAGCGGCCAATCTCGGATAACGCTGAACAAGTTCCAGTTTGTACCTTCATCTGCCATAAATTCACCATTAAATTCTGTAACATCCACACTTGCGAGGGGGCCCGGTTTAATCTACCCTTACACCTGCATGCGCATAATCTCCTGGTATGCATCCAGAGCCTTGTTACGCATCTGCACCAGCAAACGCATGGATATATCAGCTTCTTCCATCCCCAGCATCACTTCATGCAGATTTTCCGCCTTGCCGGTCTGGAGCGCCACCGCCGCCTTATCCGCATCGAGCTGTGCTTCATTGGTCTGGCTCACCGCATCGGCGAGCATATCTGAAAAACCGGTGTTTCCCGTATTTTTCTGCACCCCGCTATCGGGGAACAGACTTTTCAAATGGGTATCAATTGAAATATCCTGCATAATATATTATCTCCCGATCTCCAGCGCTTTCAACGCCATTCGCTTGCTTGCCTTTATACTGGTTATATTGGCTTCATAAGCCCGCGTCGCCATCATCATGTCAGCTGTCTCTTCGAGCAAATTGATATTGGGCATAGCCACGTATCCGTCCTCGTTCGCATCCGGATGACCCGGGTCAAACATCATGCGCGGCTCTGCCTGATCGGTGGCAATCTGACTCACGCGTACTCCCTGTGGTTGTGACTGCTGCATAGCGCTGTTGAGTTGCTGATCGAAACTGGGTTGCTGAGTCTCGAACACCACCATTTTACGTTGATACGGCCCACCCTGCGGAGTTCTCGTCGTCTCTATGTTCGCCATATTAGCACTGATGGTATCCAGGCGGGTCCGCTGGGCCTTCAGTGCAGATGACGCTATATCGAATGAATTAAACAAGTCCATGAAATCCTCCGTACTATAACGATGCGCCATAAAAGTGAGGCACACCATGAATATTCAACCTTGATGCTTTCGCAAAAAATCATAAGATGGCTAAGCAAAAATTTCGACCTGCAAGGCCTGGTGGCTTTTCAGGGGCGAAGGCATACATCTGGCATGTCGAGGTCCTGAAAAAAACGCCGTAACGCCGTAGGGCGGACTTTTTGCAACGCCATCAACCTTCAATCTAAAAAGTGATGGTATGAACTACTGTCCCTGGATGGCATATTTCAAAATCCCCATCTTTTTGCTTAATAACTGCGTGGTTGCTTCGTAGTAGAGCTGATTCTTACCCATCACTACCATTTCATGATCCATATCCACACTGTTGCGATCTCCCAGCCCGGTGGTGTCAGGATGCTCGACGATGCGACCATTTACCTGCTCTATAGCTGCCCCCTGCTGCGGCATGTGAAGAGGATGGGTGCGCTGCATATTTGAATCGTTTGTCGCTACCGCAGCACGCAACTGATCCTCAAATTCAAAGCTCTTAGCTGCATATCCGGGGGTTTCAGCATTGGCGATATTGGACGCAATAACCTGCTGGTTCTGCATACGTAAATCAAGACTCTTTTTCAGTACTGCCGTGGTGGAATCGAATAAACCGTTACCGCCCATATAAACCTCACTTATTCATCTAGTGCAGCAGATTGTAACTCAATCAGGATGCGCTCGCAAAAACCAGAAGTTGACTATATCATCAATCAAAACGTTGCATAAGCAGACTCTGCTGTGCGAGCTGTTTCCAGCGTGAGTCTCCATTAGATTCGGCAACCTGAGTCAAAAATGTTAGCCCTTGCTCCTCTTCTCCCCGCTCTATGAGGATATTACCCATACGGTACAGAGCCGGGAGACGATATTCCTCGTTTGCGCTTAAACGCTCATAGGTCTCCAGCGCCGCATTGAAATCCTGTTGCGCATACTGAGATTCGGCGTAAACAAACAGATCCTGCATTTCGGCATTTCCATCCTGAATCACATCACGTAACTGCTCTCCAGCCAGAACGACCTCATCATTGCGCCAGAAATAGCGCGCAGCAAAGCGATCCAGGGCTTCACTGTGGGGACGATCATCCGCACGGAGAAGCGCTTCAGCTTCATCTTCGCGTCCCAGATCAAACAGTGCTTTTACATAGTGAAGATAAACGGCGGCGGCGCGCTCTTCGCTTTGCCATGTTCCATCATTATTGAATAGGTTCAAATAGCGCTGTGCATACATAGCTACGTTGCGATAATCACCCAAAGCATAGAGAGACTCAATCAGCGGAACATATACTGGTTCAAGCTTATCATCATCTTCGGTAGCATCTACCACATACTGATAGAGCTTAACTGCACGCGGGTAAAACTCCAACCCATTAAACACCTGTCCAAGGTTGAGAAGGAAATCGTAATTACGCTGGGTTGCCACCAGGATATCGCGGTTCTGCTCCACCAGAAGCATGGCTTCAAAATAACGCTCCTGTTCGATCAGATATTCAATATACGAGGGTAAAATTTCCGCCAGCAAAGCCTGTGCATAGGGGCGCAACTCCGACATCCGGTCTCTGTGGA
Organism: Desulfuromonadaceae bacterium; assembly: GCA_046482505.1. Taxonomy (GTDB): domain Bacteria; phylum Desulfobacterota; class Desulfuromonadia; order Desulfuromonadales; family Desulfuromonadaceae; genus JAIVHC01. The sequence goes on from JAWOFA010000033.1 coordinate 10,500, forward strand.
GAAAATCGCGCAGGGACGATATCGCCTGTTCCGTCCGCTGCAACAGATGATATGTAAGCGCCTGCTTGAATTGAACCTCCGCCATCCCCCCTCGCGTTGGCATTTCATCGCGCAATTGTGCGTAGTCAGACAGAGCCTGTTTTCGGCTCTCCATGTCAGAACTTGCTGCGCTCAAATCGGCTAGCTTGAGCTTTGCAAGCTTCGCCGCATGACTGCCGGGCATAATTTTAGCGAGCAATTCAAGCGCGGCATCACTATCTCCGGCATTCAGCATGCATTTGGCAGTAAAATACTTTATCAGATCGCGCAGGTCCTGCTCTTTTACGCTGTCGTGCAAACGTGATAAGACCTCCTGCGCCTCGGTGTAGCGTTCTCGATTATACAATGCGCGAGCATATAGACCAAGGGAGTGAGGAGCATCGTCAAGGACACCTGCATCATCAAGCTCGGTATATATCTCCAGCGCATAATCAAAATCTCCCTGCTTAAAGCGTGCATCTGCCTCGCGCCGCTGTAACACACTCGGAGGATTAAGATCTTTATCCTGAAGTGTTTCTAGTAATTGCAACACGACTTTGCTTCGGTCAGCCGCCAACTCTGCTTCAGCCTGCAGCAATGTTACGTAAGGCTGCTGCCCCAGGTCCGAACTGCCCGAAACCGCCATAACAAGTTCGGCAAGCAGTTCGAACAGTTGCTCCCTCCTACAGCTCAAAGAATACAAATCAAGCAGCTCGGCACAAAGTTCTATTTGCTGCAGGAATTCGCCATCCTGGCCACCTTCTTCCCCTTCGGACCCGCTCTGATTAGAGTCGAAGGTTCGCAACTGCTTTTCTGCAACAGCGCACTTGTCTTGACGAATAGCTATATCAGCCAGAATCAGATTTCTCACCTGCGTTTCTCGCAAGGAGAGATCCTCAAAACCTGTGCCGCTATATGCTTTCTGCGCTATATCCCATCTTTCGTCCTGTCCTGCGTCCAACACTTCACCGGGCACTAATTCACGTGCGGGGAGGTAAAGACCTAAAGCCGGGAATGGAGGTAGTGTGAATTCAAGGGGAATATCAAACTTCACCAAACGTTCATAGTCATAAAAAAACTGCTCCCACTGACCGCTGTACTTAGAAGCTATCATTCTACGACTTACTCCACCCACTGGCCCTACATGAACCCCCCCGGGCAGCGATCGGGAAATGGCCGGTCGAGTCCCCTTAACCTGCTCGCGCCAGTAGATGTCGATAGCAAGCTCGTTTTCCTTCTCGCGCTTCACTGCATTTACAAAAACCGGTGGACGCCGGAGCAGAAAGGAGAGAAGGAGGCGCTGAGATGACTCGCCAATTAAGATCCTGGCAATTGACTCATTATCGTCCGGAACCGTCAGCCCCTGCTGCACAAAAGTATCGAGTAAGGATATCTCAACCTTTTGCCCTGAAGTTGTGAGCTCATAAAGCGGGATCCGGTCAAACTCCAACACGACTCGAACCGTGTTCACATCCTGCACTATGCGCACACGTTCAAGCTCAACATCAGGAGCAGCACTGGCTCCGGAGGCGCATACGATAAACACCAGGAGTGCAAGCTGGGTAACAACTATTCGCACATGTGAGATAAAATAAGAATGCAACTCGGTAAACCCGGGAGATAGATAGTTAAAAAACAGGAGCACAAATGTAGACGCCTGCACACAATTCAATGGAGTATCAAGCACTCTTTGACCCTGGGATCACAGGCAAAAGAGTTATACAAAAAAAATCACGCATCATATTTCACGCAATAAATTATACAATAAGCTATGCAATAAGCACGCCATCAAATTCAGACTAAACATTTGGTGCAAAGCACCCGAAATAACGCGGTTACACACTAATCCCGCCTCCCAAACCCCGCCCGACCCTACCTGGCAGCCCCACAGCAGTCATAATTTTGACTTTCCGACAAAAAGGTGTTTAGAAAACATATGGCTTGTATTACAATCACTCATCATTTAATGTGCTGAAAATAAAACAAGAACGTACAATTCGGGGGCAGTGCAACCTAAAAGAATAATTTGCGTTGACGCTTGTTCTAATTATCTGACCGTAGAT
>JAWOFA010000130.1:0-6750 GCA_046482505.1 Desulfuromonadaceae bacterium
GGGGCGCTGAATGGGCGCTGGCGAAGGCGGAGTCCACCCTGAGCAAGACCATGTGGATCTTTATTGTCGCCGGGGTGGTGCTCTCGTGTATGCATCAGTCGAGTCTTGGATCCCTGATGTTGATTGCCCCGACCAAGCTCCATCCTCTGTGGTACACCCCGATGCTACCGTTGCTCTTTCTCACCTCGGCTATAGCGGTGGGGTTTCCGATGGTGATATTTGAAAGCACCCTCGCGCGCGCAAGCATGCAGAGCCATGATGAAATGAATCTTCTGAGTGGCCTGGCGCGCTTTACCCCGGTAATATTGGGAATATACCTGGTGTTGAAACTTGCGGACATGCTGGTGCGCGGCACCTGGGTCTATCTGTTGGACAACTCCATGCAGAGCAATGCGTTTCTGGTGGAGGTCGGGGTGGGTGTAATCCTCCCTATGTTTATCTTATTAAAAAAACAGCGGCGCGAGGCGCAGCGCTGGCTCTTTTTTGCCGCCTGCTGTGTCATCGGTGGGGTGGTGCTGAACCGGGTCAATGTATTTATGATCGGGTTCAAACCTCCATTCGGGCCCGAAACCTACACCCCGGCCCTGGGAGAGATCTTTATCACTACAGGCCTGATAGCCGCGCTGATGTTTTTGTATCGGGTTATTGTAACTTATATGCCGGTGCTTACGCCGCGCACGGAGGACAGCATATGAACTATCTTCGCGACAGATTACTCTTTAATTGGCGGACGACGGCTTTCAGCCTTGCGCTGGTCCTTCTGTGGGGCACCTCGGTGTGTTCCGCTCAGGGTGCCGAGCCCACGAAGCAGGAACAGGCGCAGACCCGTGCCGCAGAACGGGTACCACAGATAAAAGAGGTTAAGCACGAAGATCCATTGCGTCGCTCCCAGCGACTGCGTCACATGGGAATATCGGTAAAAGATGTGCGCCAGACCTATTTCGTCCTCGACAGTCCGATTATCAAAGAGCGCGAGGATCACTATACCCCGGTACGCTTCAACCACGGGCAACATGCCGCAAGTGTGGATGACTGCACGGTGTGCCATCACAAGCGTCCGGTAGAGGATGTTTCATTCAGCCCCAATCCGGAACTGGTGCGCTGCAGTGCATGTCACCAGCAGTCCTTCGATCCGGAGTTCCCGGAGCGCCTGGGATTGAAGGCGGCATATCATCAGCGCTGCATCGGGTGCCATGAGGAGGAAGACCGCGGACCGCAGGTGTGTGCCGACTGTCATTTGGAGCAGGTGCCGGAACACAAGGAGCTGGTGGAACTGCCTGAGAACCCCGACCCCCTCGAGGTGACGGCTGAATGTCTGCGTTGTCATGCCGAAGAAGCGGAGCATTTCAAACATACCGCGCACTGGCGCTGGCGCGGACACTCGGAGTACACCGCGGAGCACGCGCGTGCAGTGGAGCACGGCAAGGGGACTACGGCCCTTAACAACTACTGAGTGAGCATCATCAGCAACGAGTCTCGTTGCACAAGTTGTCACGCAGGATACGGTTGGGAAGATGATAGCTTTGACTTTGAATCCACCTCACATATGGACTGCCTGGTGTGCCATGACACCACGGGCACTTACACCAAGTCTCCGGCAGGGGCCGGCTATCCGGAGGAAGACGTGGATCTGAAGCATGTGGCCGAACAGGTTGGACATACCAGCCGAGAGAGCTGCGGCAAATGCCATTTCAGCGGCGGCGGGGGTGATGCGATCAAGCATGCGGATATGGGGAGCAACCTCAATGATCCTGATCCAAAATGCGATGTGCACATGGGCGATCTCGATTTTACCTGTGCCGAATGCCACACCACACGCCAGCATCGCATCGCAGGGCGCAGTTCCTCCGTGGCACCCGTGGAAGGGGTGACGCGCTGCGAAGACTGCCATTCGGATAAACCCCATATCGGTAACAGTATTCTCGATCACCATCTCAATGCCCACGGCAAGGCGATGAGCTGTAACACCTGTCACTCCCCGGTATACGCCAAGTGTGCCCCCACTAAAACCTGGTGGGACTGGTCCAAAGCGGGGGACATGGATCGCAAGCCTGAATATCAGCGCCTCGGCGACAGTGAACCTCTGCCCGACTATGCACCCAAGAAAGGGGAGTTTCGCTGGAAACGCGCCGTGCGCCCGGAATACCGCTGGTATAATGGCTACACCGAGCGCATCAACCTGGGGGATAAGGTCGATATGAATGCGGAGGTGGTCAAACTCACCGCCCCGGTGGGTTCGAAGGCAGATCCGCAGGCGCGCATCACCCCATTCAAGATCATGAAAGGGATACAGGCGTTTGACGCGCAGCATCAGACCCTGCTGATCCCCCACCTGTTCCCCTCCGGGCCGGATGACAAGACGGCATACTGGAAGAACTATGATTGGGACAGGGCCTTTACCACCGGGATGGATGCCGCCGGGCTCTCCTTCAGCGGTGAATGGGAGTGGAAGGAAACCTGGACCTTCTGGCGCGTGGAGCATGAAGTGATGCCGGCTGAACAGGCGCTCTCATGCAGGCAGTGTCATCCGAGCCTGCGCGAAGAGAAAACCTGCGACCGTTGCCATCAGGACAGCCGCCATGTGGATTTCAAGGAGCTCGCCCACAAAGAAACCGACTTCAGCTTCCTCGAAGGGAAACGCGAAGATCTGGAGGCGTTGCGCAAAACCGACTACCTGGATTTTAAAGCCCTGGGCTACGAAGGAGACCCGATTATCCACGGTGGTCGTTTCAAGGAGCTCCCCCTGGGGAGAAGGGACAAGGGGCAGGAGGAGTGAGGCCCCATCTTCAGGCGCTGATCTGATTGAAGGCTGAGTCCGGCGAAGAGAAAGCGGAGTAAAACCATGTTATATGGTATTTTGTGCGACTGATGGCTATAAGATCTTGATTATATGCATTAATGGAATATTTTAGCTTGACAATGTTTTGCTCATGCAAGTAAATAGAACATAGTTTAAATTCGATTTTAGAACTGTGTGGCTTTTTGTCACTTGTGTGTTGCATAAACCACAGTTCAGCCACTGTCCCGGCTGTTCAGCAGATGTTTTTACTTCAAGATCCAGACAATATAACCCCATCATTACAGATGGTTACATTATTGAGTTAGGGTTTTGTTTGTATTTGGTATGTAATGTGTATAGTTAAGGTGCAGTACGGTGTTTTAAGAAGCCTGTTTTATTTCGGGCAGCAGGCCCACAACGAAAGGAGGTTGGATAACACACGGAATGCAAATGCATTCGCAAACGCTGTAACGTAAAACAGATGAAGAGGTACAATTTATTAGTTGGTATGGGACTACGGGTAGAAACTTGAATAAGGAGGAACGAGAATGAAGAGAATTTTTATAGCTCTGGCACTGATGCTGAGCATGGCGGCCCCCGCCTTTGCGGTGGATTTTACCTTTAACGGCGATTTGAACCATCGTTTCCGGCTGTACACGAATCAGGCTACGTTTTTTAACAGTGTAGATAAAGGTGAAAAGCTTGGTGGTGCGCAGGGTGAATTGATCGAAGATGAAACCAATGATGATCTGATGGGTGAGATCAAGTACCGTCTCTGGACTACCGCCAGCAGTGACAATGGTGCCATTAAGGGTACGTACGCTGTTGAAGTGGGTGGTATTCAGTTTGGTGATTCTGATAAAGGCGGAAGTTTTTCCGGTGATGGTGTCAATATTGAGACCCGTTGGGCATTTACCGATTTTGCTCTGGGGCAGGGGCGCGCTCGCATAGGTCTTATGCCGGTAAGCATCAACAAGTTCTTCTGGGTTGAGACTGCCACTGGTGTAGACTATAAGGTAGCTGCAGGCCCTGGCGATTTGACCTTGGGCTGGTACCGCGGATATGAGGTGATTTCAACAGGTAGTGCGAACGATTTTGAAGATCTGGATGCGCTTTACGTTCGTTATGACCTCAAGCCTCATGATAATCTTAACTTAGGCTTTTTTGGAGTTTGGCAGCATAGCGATGCTATGACTTCTAGTGATATTGACGACCTGGAAGCCGAAGTAGATGCGGCTGAAGCTGATCTTATCGCAGCCGAAAGCATTTACGATGATAACCCAAGTTCTGCTAATCTGGAAGCTTTGAATTCAGCTAAAGAGTCCTTGGAAGGTGCTGAGGGTGATGTGCCAAACATAACTCATAACTACGTGAAATCCATGCCAGGGTTTGATATGGACCTTTATACTCTTGGCGTCGATGGTAACTGGAAGTCCGGAGACTTTTTTGCCCGTTGGGATCTGATGTCTCAATTTGGGGATCTCGCAGAAGAGTATGATTTTGGCGGGTACTTCGGCCATTTTGACGCTGGTATGCATATGGGCAAAGGTAAGCTCACTTATACATTCTGGTATGCTTCCGGTGATGATGATGCCACTGATGGTGATTGGGATGCTTTTGTTTCTACAGATGTGGATATCAACTCTGAGTACTCCGTAGTACTGTTTGAGGGCTATACTGATGACGACTATTTCTCCGCTTCACCTTACCTGCAGGATAAGGGCCTTATCCTGAACCGCCTCGGTTATGACTATCAGGTAACGGATAAGCTTAAAGTGGGTGCTGCAGCACTGTACCTCATGACTGCTGAGGACATTGAGTACAATGATAACACCGATGTGTTGCGTAAAAACGATAAAATTGGTGTAGAATTTGATGCGTATGCGAGCTACAAGCTCTTCAGCAATACTGAGGTTGCTTTGCAGGCCGGTTATCTGGCGGCTGACGACGCCATGGACTACTATGAGGTTGAATCTGATGGCAGCGCTGATGAAGATATCTACATCATCAACAGCCGCATCCGCTACATGTTCTAATTCTCCACATTCAGTGTAGTAACAAAAAAGCCGGGCCGTTAGTGTCCGGCTTTTTTGTTAGTTTTCAGTTTGGGTGTGGGCAGCGCTGTACGAACGCGCTATAATTCACGAAATTATATATCCTTGTGTTTAGCAAGAGATTGCATGTTGAATTTTGGCATATGGAGGGTTCAATTGAAGAGCTTTGGTTTCACGGTAGCAGCGCTGCTGGCAGGAATATTACTGAGTGTGTCTGCATTCGCGGGTGTGGCCGAAAAGGTTGAGAAGGATTTTGCCCCCGTCTCCGGTGTAGTGGTTATGGCAACAGGCGACGATGAATACATCGTCGACCTGGATAGTTCCAGCGGAGTTGCTGTGGGGGATCTGCTTGCGGTAGTGGAAGAGGGGGAGCAGGTAGTCCATCCGGTAACGAAGAAGGTCCTCGGTACCCTGGACAAAACCATGGCGGTGTTGCAGGTCACCCAGGTGAAGAGCGGATATTCCTACGCCAAAGTGCTCGAAGCTGAAGACTCCGCTACCATCGACGCGGGTACAAAGCTGGAGCGCTTCAGCAACCTGAGCGCGGTATTCCGCGATGAAACCGATTCGTCCGAGGCGATGTATGCCGATCTCAGGCGGGCGTTGCCGCAATTGGAATGGCAGGACAGTATGAGTGCCACCATTGCGGATCTGTTTTTTACCGTGACGCCTAATGGTCTTGAGGTGCGCGACAGCGAAGGTACCCTGATCCGCTCCTATGCACCGGAAAAATCGGCTGCAGCAGCATCGAAGGGTATCCCGACCAATCGTATCACTGCTCCGGCGGTTAAAGGTGTTACCGGTGCGGCAGGGTCAGGTGCTGGTTCCGCCTCCGCGGACGTAGCCGTACAGCAGGTGAAGGGTAAAGGCGCGGTACAGTACGAAGCATCTTCCGGTGAAACGGCGTCATCAGCAGGATCAGATATCTTCAACATGGATTTCCCCCGCTTCAACAAAGTTGGCCAGTTCAAGAAGAAAACCGTAATGGCTGACTTTGAAAAAGTTGACGGTAATCTCCTCCTTGCCACCACCGATGGCGGTTCTATTGAGGTTTTTGCTGTGGGGGAGAGGCTGAAGTCGGTGGCTACCGGCGACAGCACCACCATGGGGCAGATTCTGTCTCTGAGCTGGTATCAGCCCGCAGCCGGGGAGGTCTACCTCGCGGTTACGGTGTGGTCGGATGAGCGCATGAATACCGATCTGCTGAAATTAACCGGCAACACCCTCGAGCCGGTGATTAACGGCTATACCCGCATGGTTGCGGGGTTTGATCTCGATGGGGATATGCGTTCGGAACTACTTTTGGGGCAGGAGTTCGAGCGCGAGTATTTTTACGGCAGGCGTGTGCATGAACTTACGTTGCGTGGTGACGCCTTTGAATCCTCAGCCCCGCCTGTGGAGTTACCGCGCTCATTCCAGATTTATGGCGCATTGCTTGCCGATATAACCGGTGATGGCAAAATAGAAGCGGCATATGTACGCAAGCGGCGTCTGTATATTTTTCAGGGCACCGAGCAGATCTACAAATCGAGCAGTGAAATCGGCGGCTCTGTAGCAACGGTAACATATGATGTGGACCCCGATGCGCAGAACCCCATGATCAACAACGCCAGTATTGAGGTTGCTCCGGTTGCTGCGGATCTGGATGGCGATGGCACGCGCGAGATTGTGGCACCGGCTGCGGATGGAAACATTATGCGCAGTGTAGGGGTGGCATCCGCCATCGACAGCAGCTGGCTGGCGGTGTTCAAATACCGCAACGGCATGGTGATGAAAGGCTCCCTGGGGGATAAGCTCGAACGCCCCCTCCAGGGGATCAGCGTCGCCAACGGCCAGGCATACATGCTTGCTACCGATGTAGGCAGTCTCCTCGATGGCAGCGAAGCGAGCTACCTCCTCAGCATCCCGCTACAGTAA
>JAWOFA010000073.1:0-17075 GCA_046482505.1 Desulfuromonadaceae bacterium
TTTATGGTTAGATATCCGGACTGCAGTAAAAGAGGTTCCAGTTGCAGGGTCTCTACATCGTAACTGTCGATTAGCATCTCGGATACTCGCAGGTTATCCAACTGCGGAATGTAGTAATTGTTTTTCTCTATGAGCTTTATAAGAAAGGTCGGGGTTCCGGTAGCGAACCAGTAATTTCTGTATACATATCCTTTGTCGATAAATAGCAAAATATCAAAGGGATTGTAGACCTTGTCCCCCAGGAAATTGTAGCCGTTGTACCATTCGCGCACCTTCTCCATATCCACCCCGGCTAGGTGGTCAGCGAAGATAGTTTCCAGGTCATGCTGGGTATAGCCGCAGATGGTTGCGTAGCGTTCATCCAGGGTGATGTCCTTGAGGTTGTTGAGCCCGCTGAATACTGAAACCTTGCTGAATTTGCTCACTCCGGTAAGAAGTGCAAACTTGATGTGCCGATCACTCCCCTTGATGGTGTTGTATAGGTCTTTAAGAACTTCACGACCCTGCTTGGCAACTTCAAGCTGATCAAGGTTGTCTGCGATGAGCTTGTCGTATTCATCAACGAGGATGACCACTTTGTTACCGTATTTCTCATAAGCGGAGCGAATCAGGTATTTCAGGCAACCACCGATATCATCTGGATTGGGGCACGAAATATCCAGATACTCCTGATTCTCCAGCAGGATATTTCTTACATCCTGCTTCATGTCGGCCAGGTCACGGGCTACGCCATCGAAGCTGAGTCTTATTACCGGATGGGTGGTATCCCAATCCCATTTATCATGGATATACAGTCCCTCAAAGAGCTCCTTTCGCCCCTCGAAGAGCGACTGGAGAGTTGATATTATCATGCTCTTGCCAAAACGCCGGGGCCGGGAGAGGAAGTAATACTTACCTTCATCCACCATCTGTTTTACCTGGCTGGTTTTATCTATGTACAGGTAATCCTCTTCGCGGATTTCCGAGAAGGTCTCAATGCCTATAGGGAGCTTTTTCAGAGTAGCCATTTGGTTATACCTCCAGAACAATGTGCTGCAGCATTTTTTAGCTGTACTGAGACTATAATAACCTTAACGCACGTACTCTGCAATGTAGCCGGAACCACCAAAGGAAAGTGGGGACACTCCCAGTATTTCATGAAACCAAGGTGCAAGGAGCAAGGTTTCAGGTCAGGCCCCTACCTGACACCTGACACCTGACACCTGACACCTTTCCTTCATGCCTTCTCCCACTCGAAGGTGGATATATTGCGCTTGGCTGAGTCGAAGTGGATACCGATGAGGTAGATATCCTTGCCCTGGTTTATGAACTTCAGGTGGTATTCCTTCTCCTTGATTTGTGCCAGGGCATCGCCTTTACCTTCGACCTTGAACTCCAGCACATATATAATATCTCCTGTCTGGATGGTCATGTCGATCCGCCCGGTGCTGGTGGGGTCTTCAACCCTGAGGTTGAGTCCGAGGCAGGCTAGATACACATACGCTATGCTGGCATAGTAGCCTTCAAAGATGCTGATCTGATTTCTGGTGTGGTTGTTGTAAGGGATGGAGGCGAATACGCTACATAGGGTTTTGCGGAATTGCTCAATATTGGCATCTTTCAAGCTCTGCAGGAGGCTTTTCTTCTCCATCAGGATGTCGGATTTGCTGGTCAGGGCACGCGCAACGACATCATGGAATGAGATTCTTACCTCGTGGTTGGGAAAGCCGAGGACATATTCTGCGCCGAAATCGGTGAATTCAGCTTCCTTGATGCTCAAATAGCCGGTCTGGAACAGGATGGGCTCAAGTGCGATCTCTTCGATGTTATAGCTGTCTATGAGGTTTTCGGTTACGCGGATGTTTTCGAGTCTGGGGACGAAATAATTATTCTGCTCTATCAACTTTATTAAAAATGTGGGGGTGCCGGTTGAAAACCAGTAGTTTTTAAATACGCACTTGTTCTTGATAAACAACAGAATATCAAAGGGATTATAGACTTTCTCCCCCAGGAAGTTATATCCGTTGTACCAATGGCGTACCTTGTCCATGTCTACCCCGACTAGATGAGGGGCGAAGGTGGTCTCAAGATCATGATGGGTATAGCCGCAGATGGTGGCAAAGTCGGGATTCAGGGTAATATCTTCCAGGTTATTCAATCCGCTGAATACGGAGACCTTGCTGAATTTACTTACCCCGGTGAGAAAGGCGAAATGGATATACTGGTCACTGTCCTTAATGGTTGTGTAGAGATCCCTTAGAACCTCGCGCCCCTGTTTGGCGACTTCAGGCTGATCCAGGTTATCTACGATGAGCTTATCGTATTCATCTACGAGAATTACTACTTTCTGGCCATATTTCTCGTACGCCTTTTCTATGAGCTCCTTCAGGCACACTCCGCCATGCTCAGGGTATTCACATTCAACCCCCAGGTGCTTCTGGTTGGATCTCATTATCCCGCCCACCATGCGATGCATGGATTGCAGATCGCGTGCTACTCCGCCAAAGCTGATCTTTATTACCGGATACGTAGTATTCCAATCCCACTTGTCGTAGATGTGTAATCCCTCGAAGAGCTCTTTGTGCCCTTCAAACAGAGACTGCAGGGTACTAACCAGCATACTCTTGCCGAAGCGCCGGGGCCGGGAGAGGAAGTAATATTTACCCTCTTCAACCATGCGCTTTATTTGATCGGTCTTGTCGATGTATATAAAGTTATCTTCACGGACTTCCGAAAATGTCTGAATTCCGATGGAGAGTTTCTGTAGCTGGGTCATGGTGTTCCTACCTCCGGCAAATACCAGGAGAAGTTTCCTGTTTTCCGAGACTTCAATCTTTGATAGCGTCGCAAAAACTCGCCAACTGCGGCGTTGCTGCAATTGCCTCGCGGCTTGCATTTGGCGCTTTTTGCTTAGCCATTTAAATCAATACTTTCTGCGAAAGCATCAACTTTGGATTGCGGCTATTATTTAAATGCAGATCATCTTCAATCCATATCATGCGTTGCATGATGAGGCAATATTGATGATGCGGCTTGGGGGGGGGGAAATCAAGGTGCAAGGTTTCAGGTTCCAGGTACAAGGTCAGGCCCCTACCTGACACCTGACACCTTTCCTTCATGCCTTCTCCCACTCGAAGGTGGATATATTGCGCTTGGCTGAGTCGAAGTGGATGCCGATGAGGTAGATGTCTTTGCCCTGATCCCGGTGCTTGAGGTGGTACTCCTTGCTCTTAATCTGTTGGAGGGCGTTGTCGCTGTCATCTACCTTGAATTCCAGGATGTAGATGTGTTTTCCGATCTTTACCGTCATGTCTATGCGTCCGGTGCTGGTGGGGTCTTCAACCTTTAAGTCTAGGCCGAGGCTGGCAATGAAGGCGTAGACGACACTGGCGTAGTAGCCTTCATACCTGCTGATGGTATTTTTTGTGTAGTTGTTATGCGGGATGGAGGAGAGCATAGTCACGAGGGTCTGGTGTAGCTTGTCCAGCTCGGCATTTTCGAGGGATTGATATAGCTGCCCCTTGTTTTCTGCGATGTTGGTATTGGTAAGGGCCTGGGCAATCTGATCGTTGAAGGAGATGGCTACCTCCTTGTTGGGGAAACCCAGGACATACTCAACACCGTAACTGAGCTGTTTCTGTTCCTTTATGGTTAGATATCCGGACTGCAGTAAAAGAGGTTCCAGTTGCAGGGTCTCTACATCGTAACTGTCGATTAGCATCTCGGATACTCGCAGGTTATCCAACTGCGGAATGTAGTAATTGTTTTTCTCTATGAGCTTTATAAGAAAGGTCGGGGTTCCGGTAGCGAACCAGTAATTTCTGTATACATGCTTATTTTTGATAAAGAGCAGGATATCAAACGGGTTGTATACCTTGTCCCCTAAAAAGTTGTATCCGTTATACCATTCACGGACTTCCTCCATGTCGACCCCGGCCAGGTGCCCGGAAAAGTTGGTCTCAAGGTCGTGCTGGGTATACCCGCAGATAGTTGCGAAGTCGGGATTTAAAGTAATATCATCGAGGTTGTTAAGGCCGCTGAATACTGAAACCTTACTGAATTTGCTCACTCCGGTGAGGAATGCGAACCGGATGTAGCGGTCACTCCCCTTGATAGTGTTGTACAGATCTTTGAGGATCTCTCGCCCCTGTTTTGCCACTTCAATCTGATCGAGGTTGTCTACGATCAGCTTATCGTACTCGTCTACAAGGATGACTACTTTATTGCCATACTTCTGGAAAGCGGAGCGAATGAGGTATTTCAGGCAGCCACCAATATCATCTGAATCGGGGCAGGAGATACCCAGATACTCCTGATTCTCCAGCAGGATATTTCTTACATCCTGCTTCATGTCGGCCAGGTCACGGGCTACGCCATCGAAGCTGAGTCTTATTACCGGATATGTAGTATCCCAATCCCATTTATCATAAATGTATAAACCCTCGAAGAGTTCCTTTCGCCCTTCGAATAGCGACTGGAAAGTTGATATTATCATGCTCTTTCCAAAACGCCGGGGCCGGGAGAGGAAATAGTATTCGCCGGTGTCGATCAGGTGCTTTATCTGTTTAGTCTTGTCGATATACGCATAATCGTCACTGCGTATCTTTTCAAAGGTCTCAATGCCTATAGGGAGCTTTTTTAGAATAGCCATTTGGTTATACCTCCAGAACAATGTGCTGCAGCATTTTTTAGCTGTACTGAGACTATAATAACCTTAACGCACGTACTCTGCAATGTAGCCGGAACCACCAAAGGAAAGTGGGGACACTCCCAGTATTTCATGAAATCAGGGTGCAAGGAGCAAGGTTTCAGGTACAAGGGGATATCAGTATCACGCCTAGCATTTGGTGATTTGCTTCGCCATCTGATTTTTTACTTTCTGCTAAAGTGTCAACAATGGAACGGGCACGCATGGGGATCCATCGCAGGAAACCATTTTCGTATTTTCAATCGCAGGATAGAAAAAGGCCCCACCCCTGTTTGCAGGGATGGAGCCAAGGGTTTTTAAGTAAGCCGGGCATTGCCGGGCCTGCATTGCCGATGTGGGGTCAGGTTAAAACTTGTACCGAATACGTGAGGTAACTACGTAGATATCCTCGTCCGCGGAGCCGTCCTGACTCTCTTCGTAGAAATCCAGCGCATCTCCACTCATCAGATAACCTGCCGCCAGAGCAATCTCGAGACTGTCGTAGAGTTTGTATTTCGCATAAGCATCCACCTCAAAACCGATGGAATCATCAGCGTAGGCGTTCCCAAGCTCGTCGTCATACTCCATATCTTCGGCGGTCATCATGTACATGGCCGCAACCCCCACCTTGAGCTTGTCACTTACCTTGGTATCGTACGCCAGACGGTTCATCATCATCCCTTTATCCTGAATATAGGGATCTGTAGTGAAGTACTGGTCGGAGTTAAGTCCCTGATACAGAACCACTGAGGAGAAATCAGCCTTAACGTCGATATCGGTAACTATAAAGGCATCAAAATCTCCATCAGTACGATCGTCATCGCCGGATGCGTACCAGAAGGTGTAGGTCAGTTTACCGTTGCTGCCGAGCTTGGTGCCGAGGTCAAAGTGAGCAAAGTAGCCGCCGAAATCCACTTCTTCAAGAAAGTCGCCGGTCTGATACATCAAGTCCCAGTTGGCGAAGAAGTTACCCGCTTTCATGCCCCCATCAATACCGAGGGTGTAGAGATCGATGTCAAAATCGGTAAGTTTCTTTACCTTCCAGGTCAGATCGTTTACATCCATGCTGCCACCCAGGTCGTTCAGAGTGTCTGCATCACTGGTCTGCCACACACCGAAAAGTCCAACCTTAATATCGTTCGCCGGCTTCAGGTTGTAGCGCACATACAAGGCATCCAGATCCTGGAAGTCGTTGCCGTCTCCGTCATCATTGACCACTTCGTAACCACGATACCACGCGGCCTCAAAGTCGCCTTTTTTGTAGTTAATTCCGGTGGCGGTTTCATTCCAGAAGAACTTGTTTATTTTTACCGGTTGCAGACCCACCTTCATGCGTCCACCACCTAGAGCAAAGTCAGTGTACGCCCAGCGGGTTTCGATATTAACTTCATCGCCGGAAAACGCACCACCCTTACCATCATCACCGAAATGGATGCCGCCAACCTCAATGGCGTATACCCCCTTAACTGCGCCATTGTCGCTCGCAGCTTCGGTCCACATACGGTATTTAATCAGACCGAATGTCTCGTTCACATCGTCGTCGTAGATGCTGGTCTGGTTCTGCGACAGCTTGGAGCCGAATTCTTTCCCTCCGGTAAAGCCCGACTGGTTCGAATTGATGCGGAACTCATGCTTGAGATCGCCGTGAAAGCTGAAATCGACCGCGAGGGCCGGAGTGGCAAGTGCCAGTATGGATACCAGCGTGAGCAGTACTCGTTTCATTCTTGTTTTCCTCCTTGTTTTTCCCGTCTTCATCAACTATCTGCCTCGCCCGCTTTTCGGACAATCATGTCCGGGCGGGGCAGGTAAACCGCATCCCCCCATGGGATACAGCATCTATCCTTTTGATTGGCGCACCGCGCCAGACGGGACTCAGGGAGAAATCACGTCATGGCATCAATGCCCCGGCTGACACAGCTCGGTCAGCACACCACAGCTGCTTTTAGGGTGCACAAAAGCTATCTTCGTGCCGTGTGCACCGTTGCGCGGCTCTTTATCAATCAGGCGCACGCCCTGTGCTTCAAGCTTCTGCAGTGCACTGACCAGATCATCTACCTCATACGCAATGTGGTGGACACCCGGGCCGTTCTTTTTCAGAAACCCTGCCACCGGTGAATCATCACTGGTGGGCTCGAGAAGTTCGATGCGACTGTCACCTATCTGCAGAAATGCGACCTTCACCTTCTGCTCTGCTACTTCCTCGTTCCCCTCGTAGTTCATGCTCAGCTGATCGCGATAGTAGGGCAACGCTTCTTCGATGTTCGTGACAGCGACGCCAATGTGGTTGATTTTGGTTAACATGGTGTTAGCTCCTTATTTGGTTTGCGTTCAATCCAACTTTCAGGTGAATGAAGTGCCTGTACTACACAATAAACTGAACGTTTATTTCCGGGGCGAAAAAAATAATTGCAAAAAAAGTTGCCTGATCTTCTGAAATTGAGAGTGACATAAAAGGGTAAAATATAAAATAGCGGTCTATGGGGGAAAATACGTAAACAATTCAGTTCTATAGATACGTCCTACACACATTAAGTTAGTTGCCGGTATTGTGCCGGGAGGGTCGCTTTCAAACTTGTGGTTTACCCTGTAAAACAAGCTAGGCGCATAACATACTGTTTTAAAAAGACTTTTCTGCCGAAAAGGCTTGTCAAGAACAAAAATAGGTCTATACTTACTTTTATAGACACGCTGCAACGCACAAACTTAACCCGTTGTTTATGCGCCCCTAACACAGCGAGCGCCACAATAAGCCCTATAGATTATATCTCACAATGTTCTACAACCCAAAAACGAAAGGATACTCTCATGAAATGCCCAGTATGCAAAAACCACAAAGACGCCAACATCTCACTCCACGTGGATGGATTCTACGAAGGGATCACAGAATGTGACGTATGTGGGACCGTGTGGTCTTCCAACCATGGCCTGCAGGAAGTTGTCAAGGATGGTCAGGCACTCTCATTCCTAGAAGGGATGGCTGAAAGTGTAGAAGCGGACGACTACTGCTACAACTGAAAGGGGCTTACCACCAGCCCCGATGCGGCTTTAGCTGCATACCAAAAAACAGCAAGCCCCGGAGGTGTTTAATACCAACCCGGAGCTTGCTGTTTTTGTTTTACGCATGTGCCGCGAGCGACACCTTAAAGCAACTACTCCACAATGCTCTGCAGATAAGCATCGGTGGTCTCACGGCGCTCTTTCTCGATCGCCTGCGGATCGGTTTCCACAAACTTCTCGTCCGGGGTGACCTTGAAGATCGGCTGCCCCTTGGATACGATCACGCCGTCGCCGCCTTCGATGAGGATCTTATCCACGGTACCGGAGAATGGTGCGGGAATCTTGTTGAACATCTTCATTACCTCAAGGATAAAGAGCGGCTGCCCCTTGTCAAAGTGCTCGCCCTCCTTGATGAACGGCGGCATCCCCGGTGCTTCCTGAGCGTAGTACATCCCGCCGCCGGGGGTGACAATCTCATCCTCTTTGGTTGAGGGTGGCGGTACCAGCACCTTCTTCATCTGTGCCTGGAGATCAGAATCGTCGAGATACTCGGGGATGGTCACATCGAGGTTTTCTTCGACCCTGAAGTCGAAGAAGTTGGTGTGCTTACCCACGAGATAGAGAAGTCCCATCAGCTCGTTGCCGGCTTCGAAACCCGCATGCGCTGCCTGCACCTCGGCCCACTCTTCGGCACTGAAATCGCCCTGCGGCTCATCTTTTTCGAGCAGTGCGTTGAGGACCTCAAAGTCCTCTACGCTGACGGAGAAGTGATCGCGCAGGTTGGCGTAGAACGAAACCGCCTTCTGCAGCTGCTCGTTGTCGTGCGACCAGATCACGTCAGCAGCGGGTGCATCGGGGCGCATGGTCATGTTGAGGTATTCGTAGGTCTCGGCGATGATCACCTGCGGATTGCGCAACCATTTCAGCTTTCCATCTTCCATGCGGAAGTTTCTCTGATTTAGGCTCAACCAGCCGGAAAGCAGGTGCGGATCTTTGAGGATAATCTGCAGGGGACGCGTCAGAAGTGTACCCTTGCGATCGAGGATGTTTGCGATCGCCTTCTTCATATCCGGATCATCCGCATACTGAGACACGTAGCGCTTTTTGAGTGAGAGGAATGCCACTACCGGGTCAATCTTCGCCGCTTCCTGCTTCAGGCATCCCATAAGGGTGAGGTAGGGGACTACAAAGCGGGTAGTGGGCTTCGCCATTACGTTGTTGCCGATGAACCAGTTCACGAGCCCGTAGTGAAACTCGAGGTTGGTGGCGAGGTCGGTGCCACGCAGGGTGGTGCGGCGCAGCACCTCGGCGAGACGATGGTAACTCTCCAGGCGGTCATCCGCCTTGGTGAGGAGCAGCGCAATATTGGAATCGTACGCCCCCGCCACGGTGTAACGCATAAACTGGCCGGTATCGGGGTTGTGGGTACAGATCCCCTGATCATCGCGAATCTCCCCTTCGATGGGATCGGACCAGTAGCGGATAACCCCGCCGGCCGAAGGAGACAGAGAGCAGTCGGTAGCGTTGAGACGCGCTTCCACCCCGGCACCGAAGCGGGTTACGCGCTCGGGACGCGGGAGGCGATCCTTGTGCATCGCAAGCAGCGCCATCGCTTCTACGAGAGATTCAACGATGAAGAAGTCCTCTTTATCGTCGGGATTGGTGAATTTGAGGCTGTAAACCAGTTCAGTAACACGGTGCTCCACCTGGATGCGGGTATTCACCTCCATGAAGTAGTGACGCTGGCGGTCAACAATACACTCAAAGGTAGAGGCGGAATCGAGCCCCACCGCCTTACCGAAGCGCTCGGATTCATCCTCCATACGCTTGAGGATTGTGAGGTCTGTTTCGAGCCCTTTAGCTGCCACTTCGTTACCTGCGGCACGGGCCTTTTCCGCTTCTTCGGCGAGCCCCTCCTGGGTTACGGAAACCTCCAGGAGTTTCTGCTCGTGCATCTGCAGGGAGCAGTCGCGCCCACCGAGGGCGATACACCACTCGCCATTGCCCAGGAGCTGAATCTCGTTATGCCGGGTCTGCTCGATGTTGAGCTCTATGAGGACGTTCTTGTTATCCCCTACGCCACCGGCCTTGACTTCATTGAGGATCTCCAGCACCAGACCGGGAGCATCCGCCGCTGCTTTGGCGATATCCGCATCAGTGGGCTCATCCTTGGCAAGGAGGGACGCACCGAGGATACGCTGCCCTTTACCCCCGCCACCACCGATGGCCTTGAGGCGGATACGCGCGCCGGGATAGTCGCGGAACATGGCCGCGCACTCGGCTTCAACCTGCTTACCGAGCTCTTCAACGGAAAACAGGTCGATCCCCTTCTTATAGGATGCGGCTAGAATATGATTAGCCAGATCTTCCAGGGAGAGGTCGGCATCGTTCAGAACCGCGTCGTCACACTCGAGATTTTCCGATTTAACCAGAGCGAGGAGGCTTTCACGGCTGGGGTGCTTTGCCATCAGGGTACGGG
This sequence comes from Desulfuromonadaceae bacterium, assembly GCA_046482505.1. Lineage (GTDB taxonomy): Bacteria > Desulfobacterota > Desulfuromonadia > Desulfuromonadales > Desulfuromonadaceae > JAIVHC01. Next base: position 10,143 of record JAWOFA010000073.1, read on the forward strand.
TTGTGACGTTGTCAATACCCGGAGTAACCGATACGCCAACCTCAAGGGCGGTACGCTTTGCCTCGTCTTTCTTACCCGCGCCGCGCTGAGTCGCACTGCAGGGGCCGACAAAATTCAATCCGGCGTCCTCAATGGCCGCGACAAACTCATCATCCTCGGCCATAAAACCGTAACCGGCGAAGATGGAGTCGTAGCCGTTATCCAGTGCAATCTGGATTATCTGGCCGATACGCTCCACACGCTCTTCCTTGCTCGCCCCGCTGTAATCGGGCACGCGGTGGACCTTGCTGTTGTCGGTCAGGGTGCGCAGCTCCGGAGAGAGGGCGTTGGGGTAGACGATGGAGTCCTTCTCGGACAGAAGAATGCCGTAGTGGCTGATCCCCATCTCTTCGAACACGTCAATGGCTTCCTTACGGATCGGGCCACGACAAACGATGAGGGGCTTGAGTTCTTCACACGAAAATGAACGCACCCACGCCGAGTCCGATTTACTCAGGCGGCGGTCGCGATGAATGAGCGGGTTGTTGGTGTACAAGTCGTTAGTCTGCTGTGTATTCTGTGCCATGGGCTTCATCTCCAGTTCCATGGGTTGTCAAAACGGGCGTCAAGGTTCTGTGTCGGCATGGGCGGCGCTTAATGGAACTCGCGCTGCACCCCCTGCCATGCAGATGGCTGGTAGTGACGCAGGAAGAAGTTCATGTTTTTGCCCAGTTCGTACCGCAGGTCTGTAGGCATGACCAGGGACGAAATTGAACCGAGAGACAGACCCTCTTTCGGGTTCATGAGCTCTTTTTCGTAGCGGTTGTTGAGCTTCACCTCTTCCTGCTGCAGCCAGGCGGCCGCTTCGGCTTCTGCCTCGCGCTTCGCTTCTGCACGATCAAGCCCGGCGGCAACGCGCTTTTCAATCCCCTCCTGGATCATACCCGGAACTGCACCACGCAGCTTGCGCAGCTCATCCTTGTAGACAAACTCTTTACCTGCCGGCCCCATAACCGCGAGACGGGTAGTGGGGAGAGCGAGAACCAGATCCGCACCTGTGGGGTAGTTGTTGTAGGATGCATATGCACCGCCGTAGGCATTACGCAGAATCAGGAGGATGCGCGGGGTACGTACATCCACAATGGAATCGAGCATGGAACGCCCGGCCTGGACGATACCGCGTGCTTCCTGCTCACGTCCGGGGAGGAAGCCGGTGGTATCCTCCATGAAGATCAGCGGAATATTGTAGATATTGCAGAAGCGCACAAAACGCGCAATCTTCACGGCGGAGTCACAGTCGATCTGCCCGGAAGAAACGGCGGAGTTGTTAGCCACAAAGCCCACTACATTTCCATCGAGACGTCCGAAGGCGGTGATCGCCTCCCGCGCCCTGGTGGGCTGCATTTCAAAATAATCCCCGTGGTCACATATCTGCTGAATGATGATGGAGACATCAAAAGGGGTGTTGAAGCCGGTGGGGGAGTTAAATGCTTTTTTGAGCATGGTGTTGATCTCCCAGGTCTTGCGCTCCAGGGGATCGGATGTCTGCAGAGAGGGTGCCATGCTGTGGTTGTTATCGGGCAGGTACCCGAGCAGATGCACTGCGGTGCGTAGCGCTGCGGTCTCATCCTCTACGGTCAGATCCGCTACCCCGGTGTTGCCGTGAACCTTGGGGCCACCCAGGTCTTCGGGAGAGATATCTTCACCCAGAACGGACTTAACCACCCCCGGACCGGTAAGGCCGAAGAAGGTATCTTCCGGCTGGATTACAAAGCTCCCCTGACGCGGGAGATACGAACCACCCCCGGCGTTGAAGCCGAACATACACATGATGCTCGGCACCACACCACTGATCTTGCGCAGGGAGGTGAAGGCCTCGGCGTAGCCATCCAGGCCACCGACCCCGGCGGGAACAAAGGCGCCGGCGCTATCGTTCATGCCGATGACGGGGATCCCCTTCTCCCCGGCCATGTTAAAGAGCTTCGCGAGTTTGCTGCCGTTGGTGGCATCGATGGAACCGGCACGTACAGTAAAGTCATGCCCGTAGAAAGCCACATCGCGCCCGTTAATGTTCAAAATACCGGTTACCAGGGAAGCGCCATCGAGATTGCGCCCCCAGTTCTGGAAGTGGATATTGGGTTCGTTCTCAGTGAGAACCTTGATCCGCTCCCACACGGTCATGCGCTGCTTGAAATGCTGCTTTTCAACCTGCCCTACCGGCACTGACTTGATGGGACGTTCCATCAACTCGTGCCCCTCTTTCATTGCCTCTTCGTAGGGTCCCTTCTCTCCCGGAACTTCACCGGGAATAGTAAATTCTACATTTTCGGGTGGATCCAGGGGATTCTCCAGAGAGGGTTTCAGCACTTTTTTTGACATAATTCATCCATCCTTTGTTGATATAGATAACGCTTTCCGGCCGGCACCCTGTACAATGCTCTGGAGAGTATCCAACCGGGCTGTCGAGAAAGAATACAGATCCTGATTTATGCTGCACTTGACTTCATGTGTATATAGATCGGGAGGTCTTAACTGATACCAGAGTCTAAAGACCGGGCTTGCTTCATCTCATCTGCCCCGGATCTCAGCGGGTTACTATTGCCAGCACCTGAACTTCGTTGCCATCGTAGGAAAGAAGGCGGTGCTTCATTGAAGAGTCAAAGTAGATTGCATCCCCGGTTTCAAGCTTGATGCGCTCGTCATCCAGAAGAACCTCAGCGGTCCCCTTCATCACCAGGAGGAACTCTTCTCCATCGTGGTTGTACATGGTCTCGTCGGTGCTGCGCTCCCCCACGGTCACCACGAAGGGCTCCATCTTTTTATTCAGCTTATGGACTGAGAGCGCTTCGTATGTATAGCCGTGCCCCTTGCCCGCCTTGGAGATAACCCGGCTTACCACGCGGCGGTCGGGTATACGTACCACTTCAAAGCGGCGCGGGTCTTCCTCCTCTTCGAAGAAATGACTGATCTTCACCTCGAAGAAACGCGCAATCTTAGAAAGGGTGGCAATAGGGGGAGATACGTTATTATTCTCTATCTGGGAAATAAGCGCCGGTGAGAACCCGGTCTCATTCGCTACCGCCTGCAGAGTCAACTGCCTCGCCTTGCGCAGTTCCTTGATTTTTTCGCCTATGTTATAGTCCAACGTAACCTCAAAAATAAAAAACGGTTTTATTTTCACTCGCACGATATAAAACATGCGCCCATAAATGTCAACGCCTAATGTTTACCACTATTAAAAAGGTTTACTGCCGGTAAAGCAAAAAAGGGGATAATGCGGTAGAATCTTGACTCAATTAAGCTGCCGAAATCCCGCCATCTCTGCCGTCTAATCCGTGGCCGTGAGAGAATCCGGCCCGGTTTTAGCGTGGGGACAATCGGGCTAAAAAAGAATTAATCGGATAGAATTATATAGTTACGCATTATTGACACCCGAATTGGCAACCCGGAAGTTCTGCAGCTGATACCTCCTGCCCCCGGCATGGGGCGCTTTGCTAACACTCAATCCCCTTGACAGGATGTTCGGGAGATTGGTAATTTTGGGCTCGCTAAAAAATTTTAGCAACTTTAAAAAAGCATTTTACTTTTCAGAAAGCCATTTACATAAAGGTGCAAACTCTTTTATAAAAGCAGCGACAGTACTCCAGCTAAACCGACATGCATCAACGTAAGGAGTCGCTCCCGGAACCCGGTCTGCGCCCAGGAGGATCAAGGTGATGAACATTACACAATCCGAAGCACAAATTCCAGCCCCGGGGAAAGTGCACATTTACACCGGTCACGGCAAGGGCAAGACCACTGCGGCTCTGGGGCTTGCGTTCCGCGCTGCGGGGCACGGGTTCAGAGTGCATATTCTCCATTTCATGAAGAACGATCCCGCCTATGGTGAGATGTCCAGCGCCGCCCGCATGGGCGAAAACTGGCACGTAGAGCAGTGCGGGCGCTCCTCTTTTGTAAACAAAAAGGATCCTGCGGCTGAGGATATCGACCTGGCACGGCAGGGCCTGGAGCGCGCCCGTACCCTGGCGCAGAGTGGAGAGGCAGACCTGCTGATTCTGGACGAACTGGTCAACGCGCTCGATTTCAATCTGGTTAAACTTGATGACGTTCTGGCGCTGCTCCACGAACGCGCCCCCAGCACTGAAATAGTCCTGACCGGACGCAATGCGCCCTCCGCCCTGATTGATGCTGCAGACCTGGTAACAGAGATGCGCCCCATTAAACACTACTACGATACAGGCACGCCGGCACGCGTCGGCATTGAGTCCTGATCTCCATCCACACAGCTGCAGCTTCGACTCAGCGACCACTGAAAGGATATATTATGGCAGAAAAACCCACAATGGCCGCCTGGGAAGCCAAGGCCAAAAAGGAGAAGAAGACAGAAGATCTGTCGAATTTTAAATGGGACACCCCGGAGGGGATTACAGTTAAACCGCTCTATACCGAAGCGGACACCGCCAATCTCGAGCACCTCGGCACCCTCCCCGGCCTTTCACCGTTTCTGCGCGGCCCGGTGGCAACCATGTACGCCGGCCGCCCCTGGACCGTGCGCCAGTATGCCGGGTTCTCCACCGCAGAGGAGTCCAACGCGTTCTACAAGCGCAACCTCGCCGCCGGTCAGCAGGGTCTCTCCGTCGCTTTCGACCTCGCCACCCATCGTGGCTACGATTCGGATCACCCGCGCGTGCTGGGTGATGTAGGCAAGGCCGGGGTCGCCATCGACTCGGTTGAGGATATGAAGATCCTGTTTGACGAGATCCCGCTGGATAAGGTGTCGGTTTCCATGACCATGAACGGCGCCGTTCTCCCCATCATGGCCAACTACATAGTGGCCGCGGAAGAGCAGGGGGTAACCCAGGATCAGCTTGCGGGTACGATCCAGAACGATATCCTCAAGGAGTTCATGGTGCGCAACACCTACATTTATCCGCCTGAACCTTCGATGCGCATCGTCTCGGATATTATCGGATACACAAGTGAGTACATGCCCCGCTTTAACTCCATCTCCATTTCGGGGTATCACATTCAGGAGGCGGGAGCGAACAACGCCCAGGAGCTCGCGTTCACCCTCGCCGACGGGCTTGAGTACGTCAAGGCGGCGCTCGCCAAGGGTCTCGATATCGACTCTTTCGCCCCGCGCCTCTCGTTCTTCTTCGCCATCGGGATGAACTTCTTCATGGAGGCCTCCAAGCTGCGTGCGGCGCGTTTTCTGTGGGCGGAACTCATGGATCAATTCAATCCGCAGAACCCCAAATCGAAGAGCCTGCGCACCCACTGCCAGACCTCCGGCTGGAGCCTCACCGAGCAGGATCCGTACAACAACGTCGTGCGCACCACCCTCGAAGCCCTCGCCGCGGTTCTGGGTGGCACCCAGTCACTGCACACCAACGCGCTCGATGAGGCGATCGCCCTCCCCACGGATCACTCCGCGCGCATCGCACGCAATACCCAGCTGATTATTCAGGAGGAGAGCGGCATCACCAACGTGGTCGATCCTCTCGCGGGTTCCTACTATGTGGAGTCAATGACTGCGGAGCTGATTGAGGAAGCACGCAAGCTGCTTAAGGAGATTGAAGACCTCGGCGGCATGACGGCAGCGATTGAATCCGGCATGCCGAAGCTGCGCATTGAGGAGTCCGCCGCCAAGAAGCAGGCTTCTATCGACAGCGGACGTGATGTTATTGTCGGGGTCAACAAGTACCAGCTTGAGGATGAGGACCCCATTGATGCCCTGAGTATCGACAACACTGCGGTGCGTAACTCCCAGATCAAGCGCCTCCAGAACGTGCGCTCCAGCCGTGATGAGCAGGCGTGTCAGGCCGCACTCGATGCGATAACCGCAGGGTGCAACGACGAGGATCAGAACCTCATGGGGCTGTGTGTGGAAGCGGCACGTCAGCGCGCCACCGTGGGGGAGATCTCCGATGCGATGGAAAAGGTCTTCGGGCGCCACAAGGCGGAAATAAAACTTGTTTCAGGAGCATATGCATCTGTGTGTGACAACGACGAAAACTTCAGCGGTCTCAAGCAGAAGGTCGAGGAGTTCAACACCGAAGAGGGGCGGCGTCCGCGTATCCTCATCGCCAAGATGGGTCAGGACGGGCATGATCGTGGAGCGAAGGTGGTAGCAAGCGCCTACGCGGATATCGGCTTTGACGTCGACGTCGGGCCGCTGTTCCAAACCCCGGAAGAAGCCGCGAAGATGGCGGTGGAAAACGATGTCCATGCTGTGGGGGTTTCGAGCCTCGCTGCCGGACACATGACCCTGGTGCCGCAGCTGGCGGCTGAACTCAAGAAACACGGCGGGGAAGATATTGCCATCGTGTGCGGCGGGGTTATCCCGCGCCAGGACTACGATGCTCTGTACGAGGCCGGCGCATCCTGCATCTTCGGCCCCGGCACCCCCATCGTAAAATCGGGGCTTGAGACCCTGGCCGCGATTGAAAAGAAGCGAAACGCGTAAGATTGCATGTAGGGGCGCACCGATGTGTGCGCCCTAACTTGCAAAGCAACATATGTCTGAATTATGCAACAAACGTGGGCAGACACACCGGTCTGCCCCTTGGAAACATTAAACGCGGATTCCCAGGACCCATTCATGCAAACCGATAAGATTATCTCCGGAATTACCGACGGAAAACTGCGCGCCCTGGCCAAAGGGATCACCCTGATCGAAAGCCGCAAAGCTGAGCACTTCCAGCAGGCCACTGAGGTGCTTGAAGCGCTGCTGCCAACCACCGGCAACTCATTGCGCATCGGGATCTCCGGCGTCCCCGGCGTGGGGAAGAGCACCTTTATCGAAGCCTTTGGTCTGAGTCTGCTGCAGAAGGGGTACAAGGTCGCGGTGCTGGCGGTGGATCCCTCTTCGCAGATCTCCGGCGGGAGTATCCTCGGGGATAAAACCCGCATGGAGCAGCTCGCACGCGAGGAGAACGCCTTCATCCGCCCCTC
>JAWOFA010000057.1:0-8444 GCA_046482505.1 Desulfuromonadaceae bacterium
TTTATCCATGATTTTTTTGTTGTGTTTGGTGTTTTTCAGTTTGGAAAACTCTCTACAGCGCCTTCCATTAAAGCTGAAATCAAAATAAAGCGTGCCGGTCTCTTTTCGTTCTCTAACACTACCCATGGCATACACCTCCTCTTGCTAGGGGGATAATTGTGCTCATACTAACCTGCGGTTTTTGCGCTTTCGAACTGCAGCTCAACATATCTTCTTCAATGTTTTCCCAAATAAACAGGATCCTCCTTCCTCCAAATGGATGGATATAGTGCCTGCCCTCAACAAACACAGTTTTCAGCATTCGTTCTCTGATGTAACGCGTACTGTAGTGAATCTTCTTGGACAACTGTTCTGCGGTAAGATAGGTCTCTTCGTTCTGCATAGCTAACCTCCTTTGTAAGTTTCGATGCTTTATATACACCATATATGCACCTCATGTGCATGTCAAGCACATTTATGCACAAAAGTGCTTGCTAGTGCCATTTTTATTACACCCAGATCACATTCGTGTATAATGATCACATTTCAGGAGGTAAGCTATGATCAGGTTTCGGTTGAAAGAAATGATAGCCGAGAAAGAATTTAGAGACGGGGAAAGATTGTCTATTGGAAAAATATCGCAGGAAACCGGCATCCATCGGAGTACCATATCCAGAATAGCCAGCCAGAAGGGTTACAACACAACTACGGAAAATATTGACAGGCTATGTAACTTCTTTGAATGCTCGGTTGATGAAATTATGGAGCACATCCCAGATTGATAAACATAAGCAATATCCGGTATGAGTCACCTACTGTTAACTATTATTTCGACAGCAAAACATCTATCCGGCAAACCACATTGCGTAATCTGACCCGTTCAGGGTTGCAGTCACGTCTTTTTTAATCTTGTAATTTCCAGAATCGAATCTCGTCACTTATTTGTCACAAATTTGTCACATTTTTAGCCAAGAGAAAAGTCTGACGGTCTTAGTAGGGATTGCGAAGTGATACAGCTTAAAGGGAAGAACTACCTAAACACTTGGTTTTACACACAAAAAAAGGACCCAATCGCTAGACTGAGCCCTTCTATTTATGGAGCGGGAAACGAGATTCGAACTCGCGACTTCAACCTTGGCAAGGTTGCACTCTACCACTGAGTTATTCCCGCGTGTATGTGGTTTATGTCGTGCTGCGGAGGGAGTTTTAGCAAATCCACCGGGGCAAGTCAACGGATTTTTTATTCCGGCGGGTCAATTTTTCAGAGCTTCCTCCTCGCGGGAGACTATTTTCACAAAATTAGTGCTGCTGTGGGTCATGATGCGGCTGACGATCCGCGCCTCTTCGTTCTGAAACGAGTGAAGGAGTTCCTTGTGGTATTCGAGGAGCAGATCGTTGACATCTTTGATGTCGTTTTCGTTGAGCTTGCGAAGAGACACGCCCGCCCCTTTGGCAAGGCGGTCTTTGAGGGCCTCGCGGTTCATTCCCATCGCTTTATCCAGATGGCAGTAGATAACACCGCCGGTCATGCCGGAGCAGATCCACGGACCCGGATCACCCAGAACCACTACGCGTCCCGCAGTCATGTATTCGAAGGCAAACCCTTTAAGGTTTGCGTGATTCGCCATGGCGACATCGGTTTCGGGCAGGGTTTTTTCGATGCGTGCGCCCAGCACCACATCCGCACCGGAGAGGCGGGTACACGCGCGGCTGTCGGCATTGCCCTGGATAATGAACAACCCGCCCTGGGCGCCGTAGGCAAGGCCTTTACCGACCCCGCCGCCGACGCGCACACTGTCTGAGTTTTCCCCTTTGAGGATCACGATGCGTCCGCCCTGGGCGCTTTTACCTACGCCGTCCTGGGCGCCACCCTCGACACAGATATTGATGCCGTCGATATTAAACGCCCCCAGCCCGTTGCCGGGGATGGAATCGCGCCGGAAATTGAGGTGCGCACGTTTGGGGCTACTGTAACGTCCTTCGTGGCGCGCCTGATTCATTACTCCGGCGAGGCGGGTGCCGATGGCGCGGTCACAGCTGTTAACACCGTCATCGGTGAAGCGCACTTCATCGTCACCACTGTCAAAAGCATCGGAGACCATGGAGGAGAGCAGCGAGGTGAGGTAGTTGAGTGGACGGCGTAACTGGCGTACGCCACGTTCCGGTTGTTTCTGCGTCTCACACGCACTAACTTCGAGAAGATCGCTGAGATCGAGGTCTTCGCAGCGCATGGTCTGCTGCAACAGGTCTGAACGCCCCACCAGATCCTGGGTGCGGGAGAAACCCAACTTTGCCGTGAGCATCGCTATCTCGGCTCCCAGAGCGCGGAAGAAGGTGGTCTCGTAGATAATCCCGTTTTCCTTGACCCTGGGAACAAAGCGCTTCAAACCCCGCTCTCTGGCTTCTTCTACCGTTTCAATCTGGGTGGCAATCCCCACATGGCAAGTGCCAAGATGACACTGGCGGCATGCAGTACATCCTATGATGATCATCGGCATGGTACCGAAGCCAACCCGATTCGCCCCGAGGAGCATGAGCTTTACCACATCGCGCCCGGTGCGCGCGCCGCCATCGGCCCAGAGTTCAACCTTCTCGCGCATGCCGATGCAGGAAAGGATGCGGTGCACTTCGCGCACCCCCACTTCCACCGGGAGACCGGCAAATTTGATCGCATGGCGCTTGGCCGCACCGGTGCCGCCGTCATAGCCACTGACGGTGAGGATATCTGCCCCTGCTTTCACCACCCCCATGGCGATGGTGCCGATCCCCGCGACGACGGGCATCTTGACCCCGATGCGTGCACGCGGATTCGCGGTACGCAGCTCTTCAATCAGTTGGGCGAGGTCTTCGATGGAGTACACATCGTGGCTGTTGGAAGGGGAGATCAGGGTGACACCGGGACGCGAGTTGCGTGCGGCAGCGATCTTGGCCGTAACCTTGAAGCCGGGCAGATGGCCCCCTTCGCCAGGTTTGGCTCCCTGCCCCACCTTGATTTCGAGATAATCTGCAGAATTGAGCAGATCCATGTGCACCCCGAAACGCCCGGAGGCGATCTGCTGACCACGATTTTCGCGGAACCTACCCAGCATATCCGGGATCTCGCCCCCCTCGCCGTTCATGCAGATAATGTTGAGCTTTTTTGCCGCTTCGGCGTAGATGCGGAACGGAATCTCCCCCTGGGAACCGAGGCTCATGGCGGAGATCAGAAACGGGTACGCATGGGTGCCGATGCCGGTATCCACATCCTCGGGATCGATACGCAGTTCACCGGGAAACTGGAAGTCGAGCAGATGGCGGATCGCCAGCGGATGATCTTTCTCATATTCGGCAATAAGGCGGGAGAGGTCACTGTAGTTCTCCTCCATCTTCGCCACTGCGGCCACATGCTTCCAGATGCGGGGGTAGAGGCGAAACTGGGTAGGCACAACCTGTTTGCTCTTATTGCGCACCACAGCACTGCGGCCTCGCATGTTTTCTTCTAATTTCACGAGGGTAAGCCCCCCGGCAGGACCGCCGTAGAAATTGGGGGTTTCGAAGAGCTCCACCAGCTCCGGTGCGAGCCCGATAGAGGCAAAGAATTTGCCGTAACCGTCAATTTCATGCGTACCCATAGTGGACATCGCACTTTCAAACCCGGCCATGAGGGAGCTCAGAAGGTTTTCCATCCCTCCTTCAATGGCTGCGGCCTGCTCCCACATCATATACGGACACAGTGCATCAGCCCCCATCGCTTTATGCAGGATAAGGTCATGCAGATTACGCAGAGCTCCGGAACGCACAATTAGTGCAGTGCCACGGCGCAGCGGGACATTGCCCTCCCCTTTGGTGCGGCGCAGGGCATTGTTGACAGCGCAGAGTGCAAGAACAGGATCGAGAAAGTGGTGTGCCGGACTGAAGGCGGCACAATCATCCAGAAGTATGACATACCCCTTCCGAGCTGCAGATATGGCTGCGTCACATAAGCGCTCAAGTGCCTGGTTTAAATCTTCCGCCTCCTTAATTGTGCAGGAAAGAACGCGGTAATGTCGCCTTGATCCGGCACAGAACATGCCCAGAACCGCCTCGAGGCTCGCCAGATCGTATTTCTGCGCCACCTCCTGCTGGGCGTCGAGACCGCGGTCACTGCGCAATCCGCCGGTAAGCAGAGGAGCGGCAATAGACAGGGATTTCTCCTGGCGTCCACTCCACTGCAGGCGCGGTCCCAGGAATATCCGGGTGGAGAAATGCTCTATTTCGCGTTTGTGATCAATGGCCGGGTTGGTAACCACCGCCACCTGTTCCTTGAAGTAATCCGCCAGGTTCTGATGGGTCACCGCCAGAGCGGCCAGGGGGCCATCGTAACCGAGAGAGGCCATGGGACCGTGCCCATTCTCGGCCATATGCTTCAGATCGACGGTATCGCTGGTTTTCCATGCAAAGCCGGTAAGCAGATTATCCTGGCGCAGACGCGCACTGCGGCGAAAATGGGGCCCTTCGCGCTTATCCAGGCGTTCAAGGTCGGATGGGTAGAGGGTCTCTTTCTTTACATGCTGTGTGGTGATGCGGTGCTTCACCCGACTCACCACTTCGGCACGCAACTTTTCCTGACTCCACACATCCACCCCCTGGCGTGCGCGCAGAGTAAGGCCGATTTTCTCGCCGGGTGCGAGTATGACTGGATCATTCAGGATCTCTTCCTGATGCACCACCCCGGCCTCGGATGAAGCGAAGTAGCTGTCACTGGTTTCGCCGAACCACAGGGGGCGAAACCCCATGGCATCGACACTCATGACACACTGATTCTGCGCCCGACTGATGATGGCCGCAGGTCCCTGCGCACTCGCGCCAAAAAACTGGCGCAACGAGGAATACGCGTAGTTGTGATCCGGGGCAAACTTATTGCGCTCGCTCGCTACGGGAGGAAAGCAGATCTCCATGGCCTCAAAGAGGCTGAAACCGTACTGGTGAATAAGCCCTTCAAGAGTACGGTTCAGGTCCTGCGAATCACTCCCCCCGGAAGGCAGGGAAAACCCGAGCATCCGCGCCTCTTCGCGCACACGTGCGATGCTGTTGATCTCGCCGTTGTGCCCCAGGAGGCTGAAGGGCTGCGCGCGCAACACGGTAGGAAGGGTATTGGTGGAGAAACGGCTGTGGCCGATGGTATTGGCGGATTGAAACTCTTTGCGTTTCAGCTCCGGATAGTAGAGGCGCAGAACCTCGGGGGCTCCCTGCACCTTATATACTGCAACTGCATTGGACAGCGAAGCCACATGGACATCAAAGCGCTCTTCAATGAGGCGATGCATCTGATACAGGGTACGGGCGGGGTTTTTGTTCTGCACCAGCAGCGCAATCTGCAGGAACATCGGCGCATTGGCGCGCGCCCGCGCCGAAAGGGTTTCAGTGCGCACTCGATCGCGCAGTTCTACGAGCAGGTTCCCCCCTTTGCGCCCGATCAGCGCCATGAGGCGGATAATGAGCTGCTCATCCGCCTCCAGGGCTTCGCGCGGGATCAGCAGATGCCCTACAGCAAATCCCTTGCGCTTCACCAGATCAGGGTCGTGCCCTTCCCGGGATAAAATTTCGCGCCACCTCCCACGCGGAATATCAGTCATGATGCCGCACCCATCGCCGTCGCCGCTAATCTCGCCGGCACGGTGCCCCATCTTGATCAGACCGTCAATGGTGCGCTGCACATTACTGTGACTGGGATATCCGTTTTTATTGAAATAGCCGATAATTGCGCAGGCATCGCGCTCCTGCGGCACCAGGCCGGAAGCATTGACAACGGGTTCGGGCATATAGCTCGGCATTGTTTGCATAGATATTCCTGTGGGCTGCAACGAAACTAAAAGAGCGAGGCACCGCTAAAGCGCAGTGCCCCGCGTGGGGTAATTAATGGAAAGGCTGTTTGTTAGGCCTTACTTCTTGAGCTTCTCCGCCAGGGTGGAAATGGTTTTTTCAATGCCGGTAGCGGCTTCGGATATGCAACTCGCCCGCATAAACGCCGGTGTGGAGATCACATTGAAGTCCTGATCTACCACGCAGTCGTCCACCGCGCACTCCACATGCTCGGCCCCCATGGTGTTGATTCCGGCGGATACATCGGCATCATTGCCGATGGTAAGCTTTACCTTTTTGCCCGCGCCGCCCAGGACCCGAGCCATAAGCGCAGGTGCAATACACAGCGCCGCTATGGGTTTCCCGGCATCCACCATGCCGAGGATTAGTTTCTCCACCTGCGGATTCACAGTGCAATCGGGCCCTTTGATCGCAAAATCGCACAGATTCTTGGCTACCCCGAATCCCCCGGGGATCACGAGCGCATCAAAGTCCGCAACTTTGGCTTCGGCGAGATCGAGAATATTTCCGCGTGTAATGCGCGCGGCCTCTACCATTACGTTGCGCTCCTGGTCCTGCTCTTCTCCGCGCAGATGATCCATTACATGCATCTGCTTCATGGAAGGGGCAATGCACTGCACTTCCATCCCGGCGCGCTCCAGAGCGATCAGGCTGATAACAACTTCCCCAATCTCACTTCCATCGTAAACGCCGCAACCGGCTAATAAAACTCCTACTTTTGCCATACTGATCTCCTCCTTTTATGTAGTGTGATCTTCATGGAACAGGCACTGTAACTTTCACGCTGCCTGCGTAACGCCTGCTTATATATCTATAGAGTCAACCAACTACTCCACATTCCCATGTGTAACGTATCAGCGCCCAGAGTACAATACCGCCACCGCGCGCGGAGTTACCTCGCCCACGGCAATATAACCGTGGTACTCATTGGAATCGTAGTATACCGAATCGCCCGCGTTCAGGTGATAGGTCTCCCCCGCGTAGTGGAACTCAACCTCACCCTCGATCAGATACAGAAATTCCTCCCCTTCGTGGCGCACTAACAGGTCATCGCTCCATTCGCGCACCAGAAATTCGATGTCGAAGGGCTCCATTTTATGGTGGCTTTTGCCATAGGCGCGCGAATTATACGTATATGGCTGAACTTCACGGCTGTGCTGATGGGTGCGCAGTTGACGTGCACGCTGCTCTCCTGCACGCACCACCAGGCATTTATTTTCCTCGCGATCGTTCTCAAAGAAACAGCTGATGTTCACCTCAAATGCACGCGCAATACGCAGCAGCGTAGCCAGAGGGGGGATCACCTGGCTGTTCTCGATCTGGGATAACAGCGGTTTTGACAGCCCGGTTTTCTCCGCCACCGCCTGCAGGGTGAAACGCTGCTCCTGGCGCAGGCGTCGGATTTTCATCCCCAACTGCAGCTCTTTTATCTCTTCACGCACTTCGTTTTTCATATTTTCCATGGATTTTTCCGCTTCATATGTATTGTTCGTTACGTTGGTTAAAAGGCTAACTAAGCATAACTGCTACAGGCGCCCGAAGGTTAAATTTCGACCCCCATAAATACACGTACCAGATAACCGATCAGGAAGCTGATCCCCGCCACCCCCATGCTGAGCATGGCCATCTCACGGAAACGCTGAGCGAAGGGAAGGTCCTGGGCGACAGAGATATAGTAATTGAATCCACCAATCACGAGCAGTGCCATCATCAGACTCACACCCATGCACACGGCATAGTGGGAGAAGATAAAAAAGGGCAGCACCAGCACCACAACGGTAGAAATATAGGCACATCCGGTATAAAAAGCCCCTTTGAGCGGATGACTCTCCTCTGCGGCATCGGTCTTCATAGAGAGGTATTCGGAACTCGCCATGGACAGAGAGGCGCTGATACCGGTAATGAGGCCTGTGAGGGCGATGAGGTCGGTATTCTGCAGCGCGAGGGTGAGACCGGCAAGCACTCCGGTAAGCTCCACGAGGGCATCATTCATCCCCAGAACGATAGAGCCGGTGTAGCGCAGGCGTTCTTCATCGAGCATTTCGAGGAGCTGTTCCTCATGCTCCTTTTCCTCCTGGGCAATCTGCGCCGCCTCGGGAAATTCTTCTGCAAGAAGCTGGTAATTGGTCTGCGCCCCCTCTTCGCCGCGCTCCATCAACTTCACCCCAAAGGTAAACCCTAAAATCAGGCTGATGGTGGTATAGAGCCATACCTTGAAGCGATCTGCACTTACCTTTGTGCCGGTATGGTCCTCCCAGATACGGCAGTGGCGTAACTCTTCGTCGGCAATCCGATTGAGCACCCCGGCGTTGTGTTCACTTTTGATCCGATGCGCGAGGCGCTTGTATATATGGTATTCAGTAATTTCATTTTTCTGCAGTGTAAGCAGATATTCACGGGTTTCCGAAGTCATAACATTACACCTGAAAATAAATGGTTGCCATTTTGTTGCTGCCACACATACAAAATTGAGTCCCTGTGCACACAAAATGCCGAAGGGCATGTTCACCTATTATACGCAACTACCCCAACATGTGCAAAGGAAGGTGAAAATTAACAAAAACCTGTTTTACTTAAGCCTGTTCTCGCTGTAGATTAGGCACACCCCTTTTTAAACATCTGAA